>JACRPW010000007.1:11253-35527 GCA_016223005.1 Deltaproteobacteria bacterium
TCCACGGCTTGACACTCTATGAGATTGACAGTAACTTCAATATCCATTCAAGGGTGGATGCCATGGAGGCAAGGTGGATAATGGGAAAATGGCAGGTTACAGACGGCATAAAACGGCAGTTTCAGGAAGGCATCATAAAGACATCTGTTATAAAAAATGAAACTATTCCTATTAAGGAAGGACCTGATGAACTTCACGGAACAGAAAGACTTGCAGATGAAATGAGTTTTGCTGACCTTAAAGGATATATTGCAGAATTAAAAATGGATGGTTATGATGCAACCCGGTATATTGTTGACCTTCACGGCAAAATAGCCTTCCCTTTTATAAATATCATAATGGTAATACTTGGTGTGCCGTTTGCGCTCAAGACAGGCAGACACAGCGGTATGGCAATGGGTATTGGTTTAAGTGTCATAATAGGCTTTAGTTACTGGATTGTCCATGCAATAACCACATCAATCGGCTACAATGGATTCATGCCGCCTGTAATTGCTGCATGGTCTGCAAATCTTATCTTTGGGATAATCGGGACACTTATGTTTTTGAATGTAAGGCAGTAGATTTGTGATGATTACAGAATAAGTTCTACACCAAACTCATAGGTATCAGGAGGTATATCGCTAAATATAACCATGAAGGGCATGCTGCCTTTAGGAGGCATCGTACTTTTTTTAGTATTACTAAAGAGTTTCCCCAACTCTTGCTTTGAGATTGTCTTTAAATCATCAGACAATACGATGACCCCTGGACTAACCAACTTTTCCTCTATTATACTGCTTTTACTGTTATATAGAGTTCCCTTTATACCGGTAATATCTTTAGACACATCATAGGAACTTATAATCTTGCCCTCTATCAAAAATAATCTGCCGAGAACTGTATTCTCTGCGTAATAATATCCTTTAAGGTCAACAATATCAAATCTGCTTGTCAAAGGAGGTTCTTTCATATTCAATATTCTGGTAACGGTATTTACACTCCCTGTCATATACACTACACCAACAACTAATGCAGCAAACAATATACTCAAAATAATTACAATTCCTAGACGGCTTTGTTTCTTTTCCTTTGGAACATCAGTTACCACATCATTAAAAAAGGGGGGTTCCTGAGATGCGTCTGTATGTTCCTGTTCAAATGATGGATGTTCATCTTCATCTGGCATAGTTTTATGTTCGGATATGATGGGTTCATCTTCCGGAGTTGTTGATAATGTAATTGGAGGCTCTGGTGAAGGTTTATTTTCTACATCAAAAGAAAAACTGTCATCTGCAGCAGATGAGTCTTTAAATATTTCAAAACCACCTGCACCGACTGCATGGGATTCCTCTTTTGGATGAGGCGATTTTTCTTCATCAAAGGATATATCCATTGACCAGTCTGCAGCAAGTTTTTCATCATCGGGCATCTCTTTTTTATCAGTTGGCTGAATATCAGGCTTTGTATCTATATTAAAAGATATGGTTTGTTCTTCTTTTGGAGGTTCAGGCACAGGCAGAGGCACATCAAAGGTTTGGGGTTTAACGAAAAATATGTTTTTGCATTTTGTGCATCTGACCCTTACACCCTTTTCAGTTACCATTGAATCATCTATGCGGAATTTTGTCTGGCAGACATCACATTGAACAATCATCTAATACCTCATAGAGTAAATCATTACCACATTATCCTAGCAAAAAACAAGGGATTTCAGCCTTATGCCATACTTTCCATAGTTGATTTAAAATGCTCAATAAAGTCTTTGGCATGGAGGGGCCTCACAAGCAACCACTTCTTCTTTTTATCAAGTCTAATCTCCACCTCTGCACCGGGAATCAGTTCCAGATATCTCAGATAGTCTTCAGGTATAACTATACCCTCTTTCCCTTTTTGGATGGTTATTATCTTTTCTTTCATATTGCCCCCATTTTCAAACCTTCTCAGATATTTTTTCTCCGAGTAAACCTGTCGGCATGAAGATTAAAACGATAATCAATATAGCAAATGCAAAGATATCTTTATATTCGCTGGAGATATATCCTGCACCATAGCCTTCAACAAGTCCGAGTATAATCCCTCCAAGCATTGCACCAGGGATATTCCCGATACCGCCAAGAACTGCTGCTGTAAATGCCTTTATGCCTGCCGCATAGCCGACAAAAAAATTTACAGAACCATAATACATGGAAACCATCATCCCTGCTGCTGCTGCCATAACAGAACCTATTACAAATGTTATTGCTATAATACTGTCAATATTGATTCCAACAAGGCTGGCCATTTTTTTGTCCTGGCTGGTTGCCCTCATTGCCTTGCCGAGCCTTGTCTTTTTTACAAAAAAATGCAAAGCAGCCATCAAAACAAAGGATGCCGTAAGGATAAATATCTGGATGTAACTGATGAATGCATTGCTGATATTTATGCTGCCGGAAGGCATAATATGGGGGAAGACTTTGTCTGTTGTCCCTTGTGTGAGCATGACATAGTTTTGCAGAAATATGGACATGCCGACCGCTGATATTAAAGGGGACAATCTGTGGGCATGCCGAAGGGGTCTGTATGCTGTCCGTTCAACTGTTAAGCCGTATGCACCGCAAAAAATACCGGCAACTATAAAGACAATAAGAATAGACAATGGCAGACTGTATGCTGTTATGCCTGACACTGTAAGTATTCCAAATACTATTATTGCAAGGTATGCACCGAGCATATAAATTTCACCATGTGCAAAGTTTATAAGCCCAAGTATGCCGTATACCATTGTATAACCAAGTGCAATCAAGGCATATACAGCGCCCAGTGTTAAACCATTTATTGACTGCTGAAGAAACATAGTTATTCTTGACTCTCTACTCTTGACTCTTGACTGTATCTGCTGCAATCTTTCTGTATAGCATATCCTTTAAAAATTCATTTGTCCTTTTCTGCTCCTCCAATATCTCTTTCATAATACCCTTCATGCCAAAGATATAGAACGGCAGAATAGTCCATACAACAAGTAAAACGATAGATACAAATATGATAAATAGCCCGAATGCCCCCATAAATGCAGCAGCCATACTTCCTTCACTCATATACATAATGCCCCCTTTCCCCAAAAATCAATGTCTATTTTTGGGCCTTTAATCTATCAATGATTTTATCAATCCCAACCCTCTCCTGCTCACCTGTTTTCATATCTTTAATGGTTATCTCTCCTTTTGATAGTTCATCATCGCCCAGTATGAGGGTCCACCTTGCCCCAATTTTATCCGCTGTCTTCATCTGCTGCTTTATCCCTTTACCATTGCAGCCCATCTCTATCCTAAATCCTTCAGGATTTTTACCACCTCCTTTTCTGCATCTTCACCAATGCCTATAATACATAAAGGCCGCTCTTCTTTAATAAAGTCAGTGGTTTCTTTGAGAACAAGTGCCAGCCTTTCCATGCCTATCGCAAAACCAAAACCTGACACATCAGGACCGCCAAGTTCCTTAACAAGACCATCATATCTGCCGCCTGCAGCAACAGCATTTTGTGCGCCAAGTTTAGATGATGTCACCTCAAAGGTTGTCCTTGTGTAATAATCAAGTCCTCTAACCATTCTGGGATTTATTGAAAATGTCCTGCCAAAAAGGACAAGATGCTTTTTTACATCTTCAAAGTGGTTTTTGCATTCAGGGCATATAAAATCTAATATTGATGGCGCATCAGTTGTTATCTCTATACATTTATGGCTTTTACAATCAATTACCCGTAGAGGATTTAAATAGATTCTCCTCTGGCAATTTTCACATAGATGTTGACTCTTATCTGACAGAAAGTTAATAAGTCCTTCTCTGTAAAGAGGACGGCACTTTTTGCAGCCAAGTGAGTTGATTTCAAGTTTCGCGTCATCCAGTTTAACCCTTTCAAACAATGCCATCAACATATCAATGGTCTCTGCATCAACCACTGGACTATCTGCACCAAAAACCTCTGCGCCAATCTGATAAAACTGGCGGTATCTGCCCTTCTGCGGTCTTTCATACCTGAACATTGGACCTAGATAGTATAACTTTGTAATAGGCATGTTATATAATTTATGCTCAATATATGCCCTCGCAACAGATGCAGTGCCTTCAGGCCTTAGGGTAATGGATTCACCGTTTTTGTCAAGAAATGAATACATCTCCTTTTCAACAATGTCTGTTAAATCGCCTATGCCCCTTGCAAAGAGTTCTGTTTTTTCCACTATAGGAATCCTTATCTCTGAAAAATTATATACCCTGAGGACATCTCTGGCAGATTTTTCAATATATTCCCACAGGACTGCATCCTGCGAAAGTATGTCATTAAAACCTTTGATGGAATTTATCATTGCTGATTTCTCATTTCTTACTTCTGCTTTTTTGCTAATGTCTCTTTTACCGCATTTGCAATATCATTAGGCATCAAGCCGTAGTGTTTCAGGAGTTCTTCTGCCAGCCCTGACTGTCCGAATATATCCTTTATACCAATCCTTTTTACAGGCACAGGGCATTCTTCTGCAAGAACACCTGCAACTGCCTCGCCGAGTCCGCCGATTATGGAATGCTCCTCTGCTGTAACAACAGCACCTGTTTCTTTTGCTGTTCTTATAATCAAATCCCTGTCAATGGGTTTTATTGTTGACATATTTATAACCCTTGTCTTCACCCCATCCTTTTCAAGAATATCTGCAGCCTGAATCGCATGACTCACCATAAGCCCGCATGCAATAATAGAGGCATCTATCCCATCCCTTACAACAACACCCTTTCCAATTTCAAATTTATAATCTTCAGGCAAGATAACCGGGAATTTTGCCCTTGCAACCCTTACATAAACAGGCCCGTTATATTTAACAATCTCATAGATTACTGAATGAGTTTCAATCCCATCACATGGAACTATCACAGTCATATTTGGTATTACCCTCATAATGGCAATATCTTCCACCGATTGATGAGAGGCGCCGTCTTCACCAACTGTGATACCGCCGTGGCTTGCAACAATCTTTACATTTAATTTTGGATATGCAATGGATTGCCTCACCTGTTCCCATGCCCTTCCTGTTGCAAATATGGCAAATGTGGAGGCAAATGGGATTTTTCCGCAAGATGCAAGCCCTGCACCAGTTCCCATCATATCTGCCTCTGATACCCCCATATTAAAAAGTTCAGCAAGTGTATCGCCGTAAACCTCCCGTGTGCCTAATAGTTTCAATGCAGACCTCCTTTTCTATTTCAACAAAACCTTCATCAGCCAGCCTTCTTTTACCCTGATTGCACCTTCAGGACATATCTCCTGACAGCAGAAACATCTTATACAATTGTCATAGTCTATTTCAATGGCATTGTCTATCTTTTTCATTATATGAGGCGGACACAGATCCACACACATCTTGCACAATGTGCAGATTTTCTTATTTATATAGGGTTTTGCTGTTAGATGTTTTTTTAGATGCCTGTTAAGATTATAAGGGAGTGAAAAGGCAATATCAACAATCTTTGGAAATACAAAATCCCTTACAAAGACAGACTGAATAGAATCACCTAGCACATCAATCCTTTTAATATCTGTCTCTCCCAAACCATCGTCTCTTGCAACCTTGCAGGTATAGAGATTATCCGGTTTTGCACCAATAATCTCCATTACTACCCTATCCAATGCAATCGCATCCTGTGAGGCAAGGACAAGTCCAAGATGTCTTGGTTTGCCGCTGCTGCCAGGACCCTCCCCTTCAAGACCAATTATGCCGTCAACAATGGTAAGCCTCGGCTTCAGAAATAGATATAAGTCCACCAACATTCGGGCGAAATGTTCTCTGTCAGAACCTGCTGAAAGGTGCCACTGTGCCTTCCTTGTGCCAACAATACACCCAAACATATTTTTAACACCGAGTGTCATAAACATCTGGGTATGGGTCTTGAGTTTTGGCAGATTTATTATGCCATCAACATCCAATACCTCTTTTGCAATCTCAAATCTTTTGAATGTCTTTCCGTCAGGATTATCTATTTCTATAGACTGCCTGAATTCAACAAGAGGTATATCCTCTTCCTTACATACATCCAGTATGCCGCATCTTGCAGCAACCTTTGCAGTTGAACCCATTCCTGGACTATCTCCTACAACAGGATATGCACCTGCCTCTTTTACAAGTCGGATTACTGCCTTTACAAAAGAAGGGTGGGTGGTTATTGCAGCGTCAGGGGATTTTGCAGATAAGAGGTTTGGTTTGATAAGTATCTTCTCGCCTTTTTTTACAAATGAACCGATACCGCCGAGAAGTCCTACTGATTCCTTTACAGTGTTATAAACTTCACTAGTTTCATAAGTGCCGCATCTTCTTAATGCAACCTTTGGTAACATTAAAGTCTGCTACTTCATTTCTTCCAATTTTTTATTTGCCAGAGATGCCTCGTCAGTATCAGGATACTTGGACTTTACCCTTTCTAACAGGATTTTTGCCTCTTCTTTATTGCCAAGTTTATAGAATGCCATACCCTGCTTTACCATGGCAGCAGGCACCTTATTCCCCTTTGGATACCTTTTTATAACCTCATTGTATTCCAGAACAGCCCTTTCGTAATCCTTTTGTCTGTCGTACGCCTCTCCAATCCAATACTGTGCATTATCAGCAAGTTCATGTTCAGGAAATATCTTTATAAAATTCCTCAATATTTCTATACCCTTATTAAAACCCTTTTCTTCCATCACATATTTGCGGCCCTCTTCATATAACGTTTTCGGGTCTATCTGTTCAGACATTGCAGCGGGTTTTTTAGATTCTTTTTCAAGAATATTGGTTATTGATTCTTTTTGCTGTTTGATGTCATTTTCAAGCAGTGATGCCTTTTCCTCTATAGTTTTAACCTTTTCATTCTGTGCAGATAACTGTCTTTCCAGCGCTGTCCACTTTGTCTGTATGGCATTTTGGACAGCAGTATACTCATCAATCAACTCCTTTTTATCAGAGCTCATCCGCTTTTCCATTGAGGCAAGGGTTGTCTGGATAGCAGCAAATTTATCTAAAGTTTCTTTTTTGTCAGCAGATTTTGCCTGAACAGATTCTATACTATCCTTTGCCTTCTGTGCATCAAATTTGCTTTCGTCAAACCTGCCCTCCAGATGCGACATCTTTATCTTTATCTCATCCAATGAGTTAAATATGACAGCCTTTTCCCTTCTCAGTTCATCAGCAACCTGAGCAACTAGTTTATTCTGCAAATCAATGTCTTTTTTTATACCGGCAATCTCTTTATCTGTCTTATCATGACGGGCTTTGAAATCTTCCAGAATACCATTAATAGTGTTAATAACCTGTGAGTGTGTTCCAACCTCTTTCCTGATATCTGCAATATCGTTTTCAACCTTTGACTGTTGGGTTTTAAAATCCTCTATGATACTGCTAATCTTACCAGTATGCAGTTCTACCTCGCCTCTGATTTCAGAAAGAGACTTTTCTGTCTTATCCTGACGGGTTCTTACACCCTCTACATCGTTATAGAGTGTTATATTTTTCTTTCCGAATTCTTCTCTTATACTGGCAATATCTTTCTGCATCGCCTCCTGTTCAGCAGGCGGGACACAGCCATAGAGCAGCAACAATGCGGATAATAAAAGAAAGGTCTTATTTTTAGTAATAATTTTAAATCCCATAACCTGTGTGGGGACAGATTTCAAATCTGTCCCCAATAATAGACTCATCTCCGTAAGAGGGTTTTATTTAACTACAAATTCTGCCCTTCTGTTTTTAGACCAGCAGGACTCATCTGCTTCTTTACATACAGGTTTTTCTTCACCGTAACTAATCGTAGAAACACGGTTTGAATCTATGCCAAGGTTTACAAGATACTTCTTTGAACTCTGAGCCCTTCTGTCACCCAGTGCCATATTGTATTCATCACTACCCCGTTCATCACAGTTCCCTTCTATCTGTATCTTAACCGCTGAATTTTTATTAAGCCAATCTGCATTTTTTCCAAGGACTTGCTTCATATCGTCCCGCACAAGGAACTTATCAAAATCAAAATAGATTGTATATAATTTGCCTTCCTTTTCAACAAGCCTTGCGAGTTCATCCTTTGCAGTCTTTGCCTCTGCCGCAGTCTTTGCCTCTGCCGCAGCCTTTGCCTCTGCCGCAGCCTTTGCCTCTGCATCGGTCTTTATCTTATCCAGTTTTGATTCAACACTAGGCTCAACCTTTACCATCTTTTCACCTGTTATCTGCTGTCCTTTGGATGTCTTGTCATCAACTTTAGGTTCCTTACTTACTGCCATTCCCTGTCCAGATTTTGTATCCTCTTTAGAGGCAGTAACCTTGGCATCCTGAGCGCCTGCTGATGCCTTTGCATCCCTTGAATCAGAACTCCCTTTAGTTTCGTATGTTGACCATGACATCTTTGGCGGCTCGCCTGTCATTACCTCCTCTTCTATAACGGCCTTTTTAGAACATCCGATTATAAGGACAATAAATACTGCAAGTATCATAGAAGATAAACTATTTCTTCTCATTTTTTCCTCCTGATTTAAAATGGTGGTTCTTATTCTCAAGATTTTATTGAATAAATCATGGCCCTTCTCTGCACCTTACAACTAGCAAATATCCTTTTCTTATAATCATATTAAAACCTCTTCCTTTTTATTTCTGGAATGGCGACCATGAGGGGTTTTTTTGTGTAACTCTATCCCCTCTGGTTACCTTCTTTGGCACATCACCGCCGTCTGCCCTGATTATATAGATTGCAGAGTTCCTTTCTTTTGTAGATGCAAATGCTACATATCTGCCATTTGGCGACCATGTTGGATTTTCGCAATTGCCCAAATCATATGTTAATTGAGTTTGCTCTGTCCCATCTGTATTCATAACCCAGATATTAAAGACATTTTCACCTAATTTTGCAAATGCAATCTTATCACCCCTTGGCGACCATGCAGGTGATGCATTATATCTTCCATCATAGGTCAGTCTCGTAAAACTCATGAGTTCCAAGTTTACCATATAGATATGCGGATTGCCAGCAATGTCAGAAACAAAGGCAATCCTTTTCCCGTCAGGGGACCAACTTGGGGAGACATCTATTCCAAAATTATTTGTGAGCCTTCTAAACTCCTTTGTTTCTATATTCAATATATAAAGTTCAGGGTTGCCATCCTTACTAAGTGTCAGGGCAATCTCCTTACCTGAAGGCGACCATCTGGCGCCTATATTTATTCCATTATGGCTTGAGATACGGCTTTCTTTCCCTGTATATAATTCAAACATATAAAGATATGGCTGCCCTTCCTTATATGATGTGTATATAATACTGTTTCCATCAGGCGACCAGATGGGCGAAACATTTATAGATTTGTTTTGTGTAATCTGCTTTACATTATAACCATCATAATCAGAAAGATATATCTCCTTATTCCCTGTAGATTCTGAAACAAAAAGAAGTTTTGTCTCAAAGATACCTTTTTCTCCTGTCAGTAATTCTACAACCTCATTTGCAAACCTGTGCATTATCCTCCGTATATCATCTTTTTTCCCCTTGTATCTCTGCCCCAAAATTGTCTTTTCTGTAATTACATCAAAAAGCCTTATATCAACTATCAGGTCGTCACCCCTTAAAACAACACCGCCTTTTATAAGAACATCCGCGCCTATTACCCGCCAATCCTTAAAGTTTACCTCACTTTCTGTTAACCTCATTAAACTTGAGTCTTCTATATACGCCTTTTTATCCAATATATCAAAAAAACCTGAATATGTAAGGTCTTGAACAAGAACCTCCCGCATGGTTGCTACGGATTGCCCCAGTCGGTCCCCGCCTTCAACTGCAATCATGTCAGGTATTGCTATTGGAAGTTTCCTTGACCCTGGCGAATTTATATCAATATATACCTTTGCTGATGCATCAAGTGCAAATAAAACTTCTAATAAAATAAGTACAGCAACTATGTTGCCAAAAAATGTAACTGCATTTTTGGGGTTGACAAATCTAATCATTATTTACCTTCTGTGCACCCATAGGGACAAAATCTTATACCTACCTCCATAAACTCATCCTGAAAGGAATCAGGCAAAGGCGGAAATGGCGCAGCCTTTTCTACTGCCCTGACTGCGGAGTTGTCAAATGCTGGACTGCCTGAAGACCTTTCAAGATACCTTTCTATAAGATTACCTGCCCTGCTTATCTTGAGACCTATAATGGTCATCATATCCTTTTTGGAATCGTTTGGGAATATCCACTTGGAATATATACCTTCTCTCAATTTAAGATAATATGCCTTAAATTCCAAGTCAATCATTTCCTGACTAACCTTGCCAACAAGCCTTGTCATGGGCAGGACAGGTTCAGCATCTATTTTAACATGAGGTTCTGCTGAAATCTGTTTTTTTACATCAGGTTCTTTTTTCTCAATCTTTTTAACTGCTGTATCCTTTTTTTCAGCCTTTTTTGCAAGTTCCTCTACCTTCTGCTGAATATTAGTGAATGACTCCAGTTCCTTTATCTTTTTTTGTATACTCGTCTCTTTTTCATCTTCCCTTCTTATCTTTTCTTCCAACATCTTAAGGGCAATATCAACATCCACCTTTTTATCCTGCTCAACCTTTATTACATCCGGTTCTTTTTTGGTTGGTTCTTCAGCAACCTTATCTATCGGTTGAGATACAGGTTCAGTTTTTTTGATCTGCACAGGTTCTGTTACAGGTTTTTTAGGCTTTTCAATCGCAGACTCAAATATGTCAACGATATACACAGGTGTTATAAACCTTTTTGCAGGTGTCATGATTGAAAGGTATATGACAATAAAAATAATCAGGAGATGAAGCGCAGTAGATATCGCTATAAATTGTGGAATATTATCCCATTTGTCGTAAAGATAATACATTTACCCTTCTCCGTAAAATCAATGTCTATTTTTGGGTTTCTTTCTCCGATGGCTCTGTCATCATGCCAACCTTTTCTATACCAGCCCTCCTTATCTCTGCCATGACCTTCACTACACTCCCGTAAGACACATCTTTGTCAGCCTTGAGGAGAACCATCTTATCCATCTTCTTTTGGTATATTGCCTCCAGTTTATCCTTTAATTCTCTTAAATCCAGTTTATTATTATTGATTAATATCTTTCCATCCTTATCAATGGTTATGACCAAGGGCTCTTCCTCTGTTAATGCCAGCGATGATGCGGCTACCTTTGGCAGATTTACATCAAGCCCCTCCTGCAGCATTGGCGCTGTTACCATAAATATTATCAGAAGGACAAGCATTACATCCACAAATGGTGTAACATTTATTTGTGAAAGAACGGTTCTGGTTTTATTAATTGTAATCATAACCTATATCCCAAAAATAGACATTGATTTTTGGGGATCTCTTACTTCTTTACAGCGGTATCATGCCCCCGCAGCCCTGTTTTTAAGAAATGTCTTTCAACAATATTCAGGAAATCTGCTGAAAAGTTTTCCATCTCGGATGCTATGCGGTTTATTGTCATTACATAATGATTATATGCTATGACAGCAGGTATTGCTGCAAACAGCCCCATAGCAGTTGCAATGAGCGCCTCTGATATGCCGGGTGCAACAACAGCAAGATTTGCAGAACCCTTTAGTCCAATATGTCTGAATGAATCCATTATACCCCATACTGTGCCAAAAAGACCAATGAATGGGGTGGTGTTACCTGTTGTTGCAAGAAATGGGACAGTTGTTTCCATCCTTGCAACCTCTATACTCATTGCCTTTTTAAGCGTCCTTTCCACTGCATCAATCCCGGTTATTTCAAATGACATATGGGGATATTCAGATACCTGTTTATCCTCCTCTGTCTTTTTTAAATTACTGATTTCAGTATATCCTGCTATAAACATCTTTGCAAATGGAGAGTTATTATTTGCTGCCATTTCAAATATCGGACCAAATTGTTTCTTCTCCCAGAAGTATTTAAGAAATACCCTTGATTCCTTTTCCAGTCTTCTGAAAAATATATACCTTGCAAACATTATTGCCCATGATACGATAGAAAAAATAAGGAGTATAACCAGAACAAGTTTGACCATGGGTCCTGCACCAACTATCATTCCAGTAAATGTTCCATCAAGTTTCGTTCCAAGATTTTCCACACTCAAGATATTATTCATCTAAATCTCCTGTTATAAAGATGTTGCCTCTCTTTTCTTCACCAACGGTTGTAGATGGACCATGTCCTGGATATACTCTAAATTCTTCGTCAAATATCAGAAGTTTATTTTTTATAGAGGTAATTATTTGTTCGTATGAACCACCGGGCAAATCAGTCCTCCCGATTGAACCTGCAAACAAGGTGTCGCCTGTAAAAAGGAATTTATCTATCAGGATGGATATTCCGCCCCTTGTATGTCCAGGGGTATGAATTATCTTAATTTTAATATCTCCAATTGCAAGCATATCATTATCTTTGAGCAGCATATCAGGTTCAGGAGAACCTTTGGAGGTTACGCCAAAAAATACTGCATGGGACATCGCGTCTTTAAGTAATGTTGCGTCGTCTGCATGAATGGCAAGTATTGCACCTGTCTTTTCTCTTAATGCCCCATTTCCGCCAATATGGTCAAAATGCCCATGGGTATTGATTATATATTTAAGTTTCAGATTATTGTTGTTTAAAATTTTAAATATATCATGGGCATTCCCACCCGGGTCTATGCAAAGTGCCTCTTTGCTGTCCACATCAGCAGCCAGATAGCAGTTTACATCAAGTGGTCCTACTGTAAGTTGTTGTAAAAACATAGACTACCCCAAAATACTAAATCGGATTTTGGGGACTATTTATATTTCCCTTTTAGTTTTTTTGCCACATCTGACGGAACAAAACCTGTTAAGTCTCCGCCAAGCCTTGCAATCTCTTTTATAAATCTTGAACTTATATATGAGTAGTCCTCTTTTGTCATCATAAAAACTGTCTCAATGCCTGAATCAAGCTTCCTGTTAGTAAGTGCCATCTGAAATTCATACTCAAAATCAGATGTTACACGTAGCCCCCTTAATATCACACCTGCCTTTTTCCTGTGCATATAATCTATAAGCAATCCCTCGAAACTCTCAACCTTGATATTCTTATATTTTCTTGTTGCATCCTTTATCATCCCAATCCTTTCTGCAACATCAAAAAGGGGCTGCTTTTTAGGACTCTCTGCAACAGCCACAACCATCTTGTCAAAAAGCTTCTGTCCCCTTTCAATTATATCAAGATGACCATTTGTTATAGGGTCAAATGTCCCGGGGTATACACCAATATGCCTTGTCATGACCGCTCCTTATTTCTGTAGAATGTTACTATCGTATCTCCATACCGCCTTTTATCAAACTCCTCCAGATGTGATAACGCAGGTTTAGACACTATCCTTTTTGAAGTTTCTGAAACTATTATGCCGTCCTTTGTCAACATAACATTCTTATCAATAATCTCTATGATTGCGTCTGTAAAACCTGCTTCATAAGGCGGGTCTATGAATATCAGGTCAAACAGGTTAGAGGCTAAAGGCTTAAGGCTTAAGGCTTGAATAACATCTATCTTGAGAACTTTAGCCCTTTTTGAAAACCCACATATATCCAGATTTTTCCTGATTATCTTAATTACCGCATAATTACTGTCAACAAACACTGCACTTTCTGCACCTCTGGAGAGCGCCTCAATACCCATAGCACCTGTCCCTGCAAATAAATCCAAAACATGCTTATAATGAAAGGTATGACCAAGTATATTAAATACAGACTCTCTTATCTTGTCTGATGTGGGTCTGATAAAAAGCCCTTTTACTGCACAAAGCCTTTTGCCTTTTACAGAACCGCTTACAACCCTCATCTATTTTCCAATCACCCTGACAACAATAACCCTGTTTCTAGGACCATCAAATTCTGAAAGATATATCCCCTGCCACTGCCCCAATGCCAACTTGTTATTCATTACAGGGATTGTAACACCATTGCCAACAAGGACAGATTTTATATGGGCATCAGCATTCCTTCCGTAATCACCTTTATTATGCTTGAATCCCTTTTTTTTATTTGAAACCAATTCATTCAACAAACCATGCAAATCCTCTGCGAGGTCAGGGTCATTATTATTCAAATGGATGCCTGCTGTTGTGTGTCCTGTAAATACAGTGGCGCTGCCTTCCTTTATATTACTTTCAAAAATAACAGATTCCACCATATCCGTTATATTAATATCCTCTGTTTTCAGTGTTGTGGTAATCCTTATTGTGTCACTGAATACATTCATTTTGCATCCCCTTAAGTCCAAACAGGTATCATTAGTTTAGTTTAAATGAGTATATTTGAAAGCATCCTGTTTGTCAATAATACATGTTTGGCATGTTTGGCAATAATACTTGACCTTTTCTAAATCTATTGCTATATATTCTTGCATAAATATCGCCATGTCATTGCAAGCCCGAAGGACGTGGCAATCTACTAGGGGACTGTCCCCGCAGGATATACAAGGATATATAACTGGGGACAGATTTCAAATCTGTCCCATATAAAAAAATCAGGAGAATTGCCATGAAAAATAGGCTGCTAAACATTCTAATTGTAGTAACAGGCTGGTTTTTCTTAACAGGTATGGGACAGGTGCCGCAGAATGAGGTTCCTAAACCAGAGATAAGATTTAATGCAACTGTCATAGATGACCAGGGTATATCAACAAAATGTCAGGATGTCAGTTGGGACGGCAAGGTCTATTTTATAGGCACAAGGGGTAAAGGAACCATATCAATCCCTTTTGAAAAGATAAAAAAGATAGTATTTATTGGCGAATCCAGAGGTGGAAAAAAGGATGCACAGGTAACACTTAGAAGCGGCGAGGTTGTAGCAGTCTCATTTGATGATGAAAACAGATTTTATGGAACAACAAATTTTGGAAACTATCGCATATCTGCAAGGAATATAAGAGAAATAATATTTGAATAAACTATAGACTATTTAATATATTTTTAAAATGAATGGCAGCTGCAGTATCTCCGCTCATCTCAAGCCTTCTTGAGAAAAATACAGTGTCAGGGTCTTCTTTGCCAAGTAACAGCCCAAATAGTGTTACAACCTTACCCTTCATCATAACATCAACATTGCCTGCAAAATTGGGAATAACCTTTATATCCCTGTCCTTAATGTAAAAATAAAATCTCTTTTTTATATCTGATGCATCAAAGAGAAAAACTTTATTATCAATCCGTTTCAGCCTCTCTTTAAATTTAGGGTTCATGTCAAGGATTATACCCATGACAACACCCATGCCTATCGCCTCAACCCAAAGAGGCATAAACCGCAAAAAAGCAGTTCCAAGTTGCAAGTTGCAAGTTGCAAGTATTTCCTTAATCCTTGACCCTTGACCCATGACCCTATATTTTTATTCCAATATGCACGGCTGCAATACCGTTAAACAGATTGTAATATTTGACATTGTAAAGCCCAATCCCTTCCAGCATCTCTTTTAACTCTTCCTGTGCTGGAAATTTTCTGATTGATTCAGGAAGATATGTGTATGCCTCTCTGTTGCCTGTAATAATATCGCCGATTTCGGGCATTATCTTGAAAGAATAAACATTATAGGCTTTATTAAATAGTTTTGATGTAGGATGTGAAAACTCAAGGCACATAACCCTGCCCCCGGGCTTTACAACACGAGCCATTTCCTTGAATGCCTTTTCAATATATGTAACATTCCTGATACCAAATCCAACAGCAGCAGCATTAAATGTATTATCAGGAAAACATATCTCCTCTGCATTACCCTGAACATACTGAATGTTCTTTAAAAAGCCTTTGTCAATACACTTTGTCTTCCCTACCTCAAGCATCTCCTTATTTATATCGTAGACAACAACTCTGCCATTTTCTCCAACTTCCCTTGCCATGAGTATTGCAATATCTGCTGTCCCGCCAGCTACATCAATCGCCATATCCCCATGTTTGAGCCTTGCCTTGCCTACAAAAAATCTCTTCCATAGCCTATGAATGCCAAAACTCATCAAGTCATTCATTAAATCATATTTGGCAGCAACAGATGAAAATATATCCGCAACCCTGTGCCTCTTTTCCTCAACAGGGATAACCTTATTCCCAAAGTGTGCTGTTTTTTTATCTTCCATAGTATCTTTACCTAATGTTTATCTAGCCCCTAATCCATATCTTTATGGTCGGGGCGAGAGGATTTGGTCTTCAGTTAGCGTCGTCCTGACGCTTCCTTCAGACCCGGCCAGTTTTACTTTCATCCGCATCCCTGCGGACTTATCCTCACATCTGTTCGGCGTAAAACTGGCTTCAAATCCTCTTTTATCCTTATTCACTCTTTTATACTATCACCTAGCCCCTAATCCATATCTTTATGGTCGGGGCGAGAGGATTTGAACCTCCGACCCCTGCGTCCCGAACGCAGTGCTCTACCAGACTGAGCCACGCCCCGATATTAAGATATTATCTGGAATTTATGATGTTATAATCCCAGTTGCGGAAAATTATTTTGTTCTTTAATTGCGTTTTTGTTATAACATAGTCCCGCGTATTGCTCAATAGTAAATTATCCAAAATTATCCAGCATAGAAAAGCATAGAAAAATATTAGACTTTTTTAAAAAATATGTTATACTTAAAGTTTAAATTTTTATCTAAGTTAAGGAGAAAACCTTGGCAAAGGAAATTTTAACAAGTAACACTACAGGCATTCAAAAATTAATAAACACAGGCAGGGAAAGGGGATTTCTTACCTATGACGAAATAAATGATGCCTTACCGCAGGATGGTTTTTCCGTTGAGGAGATGGATAACTTCCTTGAGAGTCTTGGTGAAATGGGCGTTAATGTGGTTGATAATCTTGAGGATATTCAGCCTACAGAAGAAACCGAGATAGTGGAAGAAAAGGAAGATACGTGGAAGGTGGAAAGGATTGATGACCCTGTCAAGATATACATGAGAGAGATGGGGTTTGTATCCCTTCTGAAAAGGGAAGATGAGATAGTATTTGCCAAGTCAATAGAAGAGGGTAGAACTGAATTAAAGAGACTTATACTGAATAGTCCATTTGCAGTCAGAGAGGTTGCAAGGATTGCTGACAGGGTTAAAAGTGAAAAGTCTTCACTGCGGGAACTGATTGAGGAGATTGAAGATATAAGCCACTATGAAGATGATTATATAGAAGATATCCTTGCCACTGTTGAAAAGATTAAAAAGAGAAAAATAGAAGGCGCATATAAGATTCTTAAAGAGATGCCTTTAAGTCCCACTCTGATAGACCGTATAATAAGAAGAATAAAGAGACTTGAAAGACTAATGGAGCGGGAAGAGCGCAAAAAGGGAATTAGAAAATCTGAAAGGGCAAAGAAGAGGATTAGATGGATGCTCAGAAAACTAGACATGAAACGGGATGGTATGAGGACATTAGCACAGCATGTCACAAGACTTGACAAAGAAGTAAGGCAGGCAAAAAAGGAACTGATAGAGGCAAACTTAAGACTGGTTGTTAGTATTGCAAAACGATATGTAAACCTTGGACTTAAGTTTTCAGACCTTATTCAGGAAGGCAATATCGGTCTTATGAGGGCAGTGGATAAATTTGACTATAAAAAAGGCTTTAAATTTTCAACATACGCCACATGGTGGATACGACAGGCTATTACCAGAGCCATCGCTGACCATGGAAGGACAATCAGGATACCTGTGCATATGATAGAAACCATAAACAGACTTCTTCAGACATCCCGCCAGTTGTTAAAAGAACTTGGAAGAGAGCCTTATCCAGATGAGATTGCAGAAAGGATGGACCTTCCTGTTGCAAAGGTGAGAAGAATACTGCGGCTCATGAAACAGACCCTATCTCTTGAAACACCCATTGGCGATGATGAAGAGAGTTCACTTGGCGACTTTATAGCAGACGACAAATCACCCTCACCTGCTGAGGCTGTAATTGACCATGACCTTTCAGAACAGACCAGAAAAGTCCTGTCATCTCTTACACCTAGAGAAGAAAAGGTTTTGAGGATGCGCTTCGGTATTGGGGAACGGCAGGACTATACATTGGAGGAGGTTGGGAAGGTGTTAGGGGTAACAAGGGAGCGAATCCGCCAGATAGAAGCAAAGGCAGTAAGAAGGCTTCGACATCCAAGCAGGGTAAAGATACTTAAAGGTTTTAGTGAGGATTAAAAGAGGCGGATAATTGAGAAGACCTATAGGTATATTTGATTCGGGTATTGGCGGACTCACTGTCTTAAAAGAAGTTATAAGGGTATTACCGCATGAAGATACAATCTATCTTGGCGATACTGCACGGGTTCCTTACGGCACAAAATCGCCTGACACAGTAATAAAGTATTCGCTTGAAAACGCAAGATTTCTTTTAAGATTTAACATAAAGGCACTTGTTGTCGCCTGTAACACCGCATCTGCCTTTGCATTGACGCAGCTTTCTATGGAGATGCCGATACCTGTAATAGGTGTTATATACCCAGGGGCAAAAAAGGCATTATCAACTACAAAAAATAAAAAGATAGGTATAATTGGAACAGAAGGGACAATAAAAAGTAATTCCTATGTAAATGCCATAAATGACTTATGCGGAAAAAAATCTGTAGTTTTAAAAGAACATGGCGAGAGGGGGTTCAATAGATATTTTGAGGTTAAGATAAATAGTATTACACTTTTCACAAAGGCATGTCCAATCTTTGTTCCCCTGTCAGAAGAGGGATGGATTGATAATGAAGTGGCATTTCTAACAGCAAAAACCTACCTGACAGGATTAAAAGATAAGGATATAGACACACTTATTCTGGGCTGCACACACTACCCGATACTAAAAGATGTTATCACCAATATTATTGGCAAAGAGATCATACTGGTAGACTCAGGACAGGAGACAGCAGTTGAGGTGTCAAGGGTGCTGCAGGACAAAGGCATTCTGGAAAATGATTTACAGTTAAAACCATCGCGCAGATTCTTTGTAACAGATTCCCCTGAAAGATTTATTATGGTTGGCAGCAGATTTATTGGTGCAGCCCTTGATAATGTGGACAAGGTGGATGTTACACAGTCTGAAGTATCACCATTCCAATCCAACGATAAGGTATAATAATGCCAAAAAAACAAAAAACCAGAAGATTAGAAAAAAGACGCTCTGGCAGATGGTTATCCATAATTATCGTATCTCTACTAACAGTCTTGATAGGATTATATCTTCTTGCAAAATTTAGTGAACAGAGAACTGCTCCTATCATTAAAGAAAAAACAATACCCCCTGAAACAAAATCTGTATCCCTTTATTTTTCTAATGCTACAGGTGTTAAACTGGGTGTAGAGAAAAGGGATATTAAAAAGGAGACAACTGCATCAGAGATAAAAGAGGTTATGGAACAACTCATAAAAGGACCTGCGGAAAAATTTATTAGAACAATACCGGAAGAAACAAAAGTTTTAAATGTAAGACTGGATAAAGAAACGGCAGCCATTGATTTTAGCGCTGATATTACCACAAAACATCCGGGAGGAAGTTCTGCTGAAATTCAAACTGTATATTCCATTGTCAACAGCATTGTGTTTAACTTCCCTGAATTTAAAAAGGTTCAAATCCTTATAGATGGTAAAAAGGCAAAGACACTTGCCGGCCATATTGACATAAGTCTTCCCCTTGACGGAGATAAAACAAAATAACGAGGTATCAGAAATAATGAATAACCTTTTAAAAAGAATCAGGGGACAGGTTGTAATCTTTGATGGTGCAACAGGCACCATGCTTCAGCAGGCAGGACTTAAGCCCGGTGCCTGCCCTGATGAGATGAATTTAAGTATGCCGGATGCTGTAAGAACAGTTCATACAGCATATCTGGATGCAGGCTCAGATGTTGTGACTACAAATACATTTGGCGCAAACAGGATAAAATTAAAAGAGTATGGTCTTGAAGATAAAGTAAGAGAGATAAACTATGCCTCTGTAAGGATTGCAAAAGAGGCAGTTGGCGGCAAGGCACTCGTTGCAGGCGGGATTGGACCAACAGGGAGATTTATAGAACCTGTTGGTAACCTTACATTTGATGAGGCATTTTCTATCTATGAAGAACAGGCTAAGAGCCTTGCTGATGCAGGTAGTGACTGCATAATCATTGAGACCATGATGGATATTAAAGAGATGAAGGCTGCAATGATGGCATCAAAGTCAACAGGGCTTCCTGTCATTGCAACCATGACTTTTAATGAAACCATGCGGACTGTTCTGGGGACATCACCAGAGGTTTTTGCGATAGTGGCTGAAGGCATTGGCGCTGATGTAATCGGGGCTAACTGCAGTTTAGGTGCTGAAGGTATCTACACTGCCCTTAAGTCAATGTCAGAGGTTACAGACCTGCCTCTTATTGCACAGCCAAATGCAGGCATACCTTACTTAAAAGATGGCAGAACTATATTTCCTGCTACCCCTTATGAAATGGCAGAATATGTCCCAAGATTTATGGCACTGGGTGTAAGGGTTTTAGGAGGGTGCTGTGGAACAACACCAGAGCATATAAAAAGGATAAAGTCAGAAGCCTGCCCCCGAATGTATCTATCGGGAGTCAGGGGTCAGGAGTCATGAGTCAGAAAAGAAAAGACAACAACACGGCTTGCAAGTCGTTCAAGATTTATAACCTTTGGAGAGAATTACCCCCCAATAATAATAGGCGAGAGGATAAACCCAACAGGAAAAAAAATACTGGCACAGGAGATGATGGAGTTCAAGACATCTATTATCAGAAAAGAGGCACGGGAGCAGGAAAATCTTGGTGCCAATGCCCTTGATATAAATGTAGGTGTGCCTGGTATAGATGAGATAAAGGCAATACAGATGGCTGTATTTGCTGTAAATGAAAACTGTCAGTTACCTATTGTAATAGATTCATCGTCTATACAGGCAGTTGAATCAGGCATTAAGGCAGTTGACGGAAAACCCATGATAAACTCAGTGAGCGGCGAGACAAAAAAATTAAATGCCATACTCCCGCTGGCAAAGAGATATGGTGCTTCGGTTCTGGGTTTAACCCTTGATGAAAGCGGTATCCCTCAAACAGCAGAGGGAAGATTTGAGATTGCAGAAAAGATACTTAATGCCGCACTTGACGCAGGTCTAAAAAAGTCTGATGTTGTTATAGACTGTCTTGCCATGACCGTAAGTGCTGACCAGAAATCTGCAACGCAGACCTTAAAGGCAATAAGGCTGGTAAAGGAAAGACTTAACCTGTCAACTATTCTGGGTGTCAGCAATATATCCTTTGGTCTGCCTAATCGTGAACTTATAAATTCAAACTTTCTTGCAATGGCAATTGAGGCAGGGCTTGATGCCGCAATTATAAACCCGCACAGTATCCTAATGATGGATGCATATCATGCAAGTATTGTCCTGTCTGGAAAGGATATAAGGGCAGAGAGGTATATAAAGAGATATAGTCAGAAGTCAGAAGTCAGAAGTCAGAAGTCAGAGACAAAAGAAGAACCAAAAACAATCGGCGAAAAACTTAAACTGGCAATTATTGACGGTGATGAAGATGGCATTGTGCCTTTGGTTGAAGAGGCATTAAGAGAGGGCTGGGAGCCTCTGCGGGTAAGCGGTGAAGGACTTATCCCAGGGCTTGAAGAGGTAGGCAGACTGTTCGGCAAAAATATATACTTCCTGCCTCAGGTAATGCTTTCAGCAGATACAATGAAAAAGGCGTTTAACAGGCTCAAGAAAGAATTTAGCGGCAAAAAAGGGGAGAGTCTCGGCAAGGTTTTGATGGCAACAGTAGAGGGTGATGTCCACGACATAGGTAAAAATATAGTTTCAACCCTCCTTGAAAATCACGGCTTTGAGGTCATTGACCTTGGGAAAAATGTGCCTGCTGACAAAATCATAGATGAGGCAGTGAAAAATAAGGTTGACATTGTAGGTCTTTCAGCACTTATGACAACAACAGTAATGGAGATGGATAATGTTATAAAAAGATTAAAAGAAAAAGGTATAGATGTAATTACAATGGTCGGCGGTGCTGTTGTAACCCAAGAGTTTGCTGATAGGATTGGTGCAAACAGTTATGCAAAGGATGCACTTGAGGCTGTGGAAAAGGTAAAAAAAATCTTAAAAAGATAGTCAGTCCCTCCCAAACACAGAAACTATTTTAAAACACCCTACATCAACAATACCCTTATCTGTGAGCCTTATCTCAGGGATTACCGGGAGGGCAAGGAAACTCATAGTCATAAACGGGTCAGGCAGGACACAGCCAAGTTCCTTTACTTTGTTTAAGAGTTTACCCATTGACTCTACAACCTGTTTTAAAGGTTTATCAGACATAAGCCCGGCAATCGGCAGTGGTATGGATGCCTTAATACTTCCATCTGAAACAACTGTCAGTCCTCCATTCATCTCTTCCACCTTTTTAGCAGCCATAAGTATATCATCGTCCATGACTCCAACAGCAACAATATTATGAGAGTCATGTGCTACAGATGATGCAATTGCACCCCTTTTTAAACCAAAACCCTTAACAAAACCTATCCCGATATTGCCTGTTTTCCTGTGCCTTTCTATAACAACAACCTTTAATATATCACGCTCTATATCTGATATAACAAAACCATCTGCTGCTGCTGGAGTATCTATAACCTTTTTTGTAATTATTTGTTCCTGAAAAACCTGAATCACCTTAATCAATCCTTCTTTAGTTCGCAATTTTATACCGCCTGCCCTTCCCCAGTCTATATTCACAGAGTTGTCCAATAATCCTTTTTGCACAGGAAATGATTTTGCCATAACCCTTCCATCCCTTGCCACAAGACTTCCTTTCTTGAAAACCATTCGGGTTTTGAAATCTCTTAAATCCTCAAATACAACCATATCAGCCATGTAACCCGGGGCAATGGCGCCAATCTCCCTCAAGCCAAAATGCTGCGCAGGATTTATTGTAACAAGTTGTATGGCAGTTACAGGGTCTAATCCATACCTCACCGCCTTCCTTAATATATCATCCAGATGCCCTTCTCTTAAAAGGTCAAACGGATGCCTGTCATCTGACACAAAGGCAAATCTTCTGGAATTTGTCTTTGTAACAATGGGTAAAAGGGTCTTGAGATTCTTTTCTGTTGTCCCCTCCCTTATCATTACAAAGAGCCCCCTTTTTAATTTCTCTTCTGCCTCTTTTTTAGTTGTAGATTCATGGTCAGACGATACTTTAGATGCAATGTATCCATTGAGTTTTCTGCCTGATAATCCAGGTGCATGTCCGTCTATCCTCTTATTATTTTCTATTCCAAGGTTAATCTTTTCTAATAAACCCCTTTCCCCTGCAATTACCCCGGGAAAGTTCATCACCTCTGCAATGCCAAGCACATTTTTATATTTTAAAAACGGTTTTAAATCCTTTGCAGTAAGCCTTGCACCCGATGTCTCCATAGAGGTGGCAGGCACACAGGATGGAAGCATTATATAAATATCCAGAGGAAGTCCGATACTTGCATCAAACATATATTGTATCCCTTTTCTTCCAAATACATTTGCTATTTCATGAGGATCTGTAATAACCGATGTTGTGCCTCTTGGAAGGACTGCCTTTGCAAATTCAGAAGGAGAAAGCATAGTGCTTTCTATATGGATGTGACTGTCAATAAGACCGGGGGCGAGATAAAGCCCTTTTAAATCTATAATCCTCTTTGCGTTGTAATCACCGATGCCTGCAATACTGCCATTATATATAGCAACAGAGCTGTCTTCTATATCCCCTGAAAAGACATTTACAATCTGTGCATTCTTGATTAAAAGGTCAGCAGGATTGCTGCCGCTGGCAGCAGTTATCAGTTCTTTTAATGCAGGTATAATATCTTTCATCTATCTATTTATTTATCTACAGTGAACGACAAAAGAAAGTTGTCATTGGAAAAAGGAGGCTGTATAACAAAGTATATAGGATTAGATACACATTCGTCAAGTTGACCTTTGCCCAAAAATAGACATTGATTTTTGGGGAGGTTTTTAATCGCTATTTTACGGTTGAGGATTTTTTGATTTCCCTGCAAATAGTATCATAATTACGCTTCTATAATTTTCATGGGTAATTTGGTGAGAATGGTCCAGTTTAGCTTTATGATAGCGCTCTAACGACAAGCTCACTTGCGCTTCTGGCGTGCGGCTTGCTGCCGTTTGCAAGGCGCATGACAGTTAAAGCGTCAATGTGGAGCGGCTTGTTAGGCGTTTTTGGATTCATTCGGTTCTTTAGGCAGTTGAGCACCATGCCATACTGCCACAATCCAAACGATTTTTCCTTTTACATGGTAGAAAAACCTATAGGG
>JACRPW010000008.1 GCA_016223005.1 Deltaproteobacteria bacterium
ATGGAATCTTTTGCGAGGTAGCTATTTGGAAAACCTCCCCTTAACCATAAGGCATTAAGGTTATCATAACCTGTTTCGTTCAGATTAAGTGGTTTTAACTCGTGGTAGATTATGCGGCCTGCAAGACTTTCTGAAGAATGTCTAATCAACTGCGGCGAGGCTGAACCTAAAACAAGGAATCTCCCCCCAACCCTTTTTTTATCTACCATAGCCCGTATAAGCGGAAAAAGCGCTGGCATACGCTGTATCTCGTCAATAATCACGAGGTGGTCAGTGAATTGGTTTAAATATAACTCAGGCTCCTGAAGTTTACTCAGGTCTGAAGGCAATTCAATATCAAGGTAAACAACTCTTTTCCGTAATGCCTTTGCTATTATTTTGGCAAGTGTGGTCTTGCCAACCTGGCGGCAGCCGATCAATCCCACTACCGGGTATCTGGCAAGGGAGGCTATGACTGCCCTTTTCAGTTCCCTCTCTAATATCATGCTTGCATTTTAAAACAAGCGCTTTCATTTTGCAATGATAAAATTAGAGGTGGATTTTCAATGGCAATTCTTTTTTATTGCCGCGATAGGTTATTTGATAAATTGCACGGCATTGCTATATGAAGCCTATAGCATTTTAAAATCTATTTTGCCAATTTAAAGAATTGACCTCAAAATCTTTTTGTCATCAATGCCAAAAGTTAAGTATGGTGTCCCCGGAATTGTGTTCGGAAGAATGATTAGTTGGAGCAATTATAATGGTCGCTGTCCCTATTTATTCCCAATCTCATTCAATTGAAACATAAAGTCAGACGGAAATCGGTCAATATTCCTTTTAACGGCCTGCACTAAAACTCTCGGCTCAACCTCATAAAGTTCCGCAAGGTCAGTGCTTATCATTATCTTATGCCCGCGAATCATGTAGATTTTCCCTTCTATTACTTCTTGTTGAACCACTATTTCCATTTCATTCCCCTGTATTTTTCAATATCTTTAGAAAGTCCGTTGATGGTCTTTAATTATAGGAAGTTTAGGCATAGGAAAGGGATTTCTTTTTCCCCATTATTGGCAAAGAAACCATCTCTACTATCTCAATACCTTTATCTTCCGGAATTCTTTCGCCATCGGCTATCAAACTTCTTAGGTAAGCATCAATTGCGATAAGTATAGGTTTTCATATCTAAACAATATACCTATGCAAAGGCAGTGTCAAACTTTTTATAGCGAGAGGCAGGGGGTAGTTCTTAAATTATACATAAGATGGGGCATTTCTTTCATATTGCCAATCCCGCCTCAATCCTATCTTCCAACTGCGGTAATTTTCTACCTCTCAAAAAGCCTCTCTATAAGTTTATAGCCTTCTGCCTCAAACAACCCTGTTCCCTTTGCCTCTGCCTCTGTAAACCCCTTGCCCCTTGCCCCTTGCCCCTTGCCCCTATCTTTTGATGGATACATCATAAACGGCACAGGGTCTCTGGTGTGGGTCTTCTTTGCTATAGGCGTAGGATGGTCGGGAAGAACAACAACCCTGAATTCTTTGAATTTATCCATGCCTTTTAAAACAGCGCCGACTATTTTTTCATCAAAATCCTCAATAGCCTTGATTTTATCTTTCAGATTTCCTGTATGCCCTGCCTCATCAGGCGCCTCTACATGCACGCACACAAAATCCTTTGTCTCAAGTTCCTTTAACGCATACTCTGCCTTGCCTGTATAATTTGTATCAAGATAACCTGTTGCGCCCGGAACATTCACAACATTAAGTCCTGCATATATGCCGACGCCCTTTACCAGATCAACAGCAGATATGACAGAGCCTTCTATACCGAACCTTTGTTTTAAGGTAGGCATCTGCGGTCTTCTTCCCTGTCCCCAGAGCCATATTGAATTTGCAGGCTTCTTGCCTTTTTCCTCTCTTTCAATGTTTACAGGATGCTCCTTTAAGAGCATCTGTGAAGAGTTCATAAGTTGAATGAGTTTTTTTGAGCCTTCGCCTTTTGGGAGATGAGCAGTGATTTCTTTTCCTGTTATGTCATGCGGCGGGGTTGTCTCCATTTTAGCGGCATCAGGACCGCCATTCCAAACCATAAGATGCCTGTAACTAACACCGGGATAAAATTTAATGCCGCTGCCTGAAAGTTCTTTGTCCAAATCAAGTATTATCCTTTTTGCCTCATCTGTTGTTATATGCCCCGCGCTGTAATCATTCATAAAAATCTTTCCGCCCTGTTCAAGAAGCGCAACAAGGTTGCACCGAAGCGCCAAATCATCTTTTGACAATTCTACGCCGATGCTCGCTGCCTCAAGAGGAGACCTGCCTGTATAATATTTTCTTGGGTCATAACCGAGGACGCTTAATATGGCAACATCGCTTCCGGGCGGATAGCCGTCAGGCACATTCTTTGAAAGACCGATTGAGCCGTTTTGGGCAAGGAAGTCCATATTCGGCGTGTTTGCAGCCTCAAGCGGGGTTTTATTGCCGAGTTCAGGAATGGGCTCATCACTCATCCCATCGCCAATGAGGATTATGTATTTCACTAATTCACCTTACCTTATGACAGTGGGGACAGATTTCAAATCTGTCCCCAGTTGTCCTATATTATGCTGAAAAAAGTTTAACACATCCAATATATGATTGTAAACCAAGTTGGGAATTTTCCCTGATGACTTTTCCCTCTTTTTTTGATAATTTCAAGATATGAAAAACCTCTCGCTTTTGCAAAAGGCACTTGTATCTATTCTCCTCCTTGCAATCCCAGTTCTTATCACCTTCATTGTAACCTATCGTATAAATAAGGAATATATCAAAGAGGGCACATTAAATGATATTGCCAGTATTGCCAAAGGGTATGAGATGAGTGCATATTACTTCCTTGAGATGATAAAGATACGGGCGCAGGACTTTGCCAGCGATGGTTTTATAAGGGAGAATCTGCAGAAGATAATTCAGGGAGATGGGCATGCAAATGAACACCTTAACAAACATCTCTTAAAAAACAAGATGCCATTGGATAAGACAATCCATGAGATATATATCCTCTCTCTTGACGGCAAGGTCGCAGGTTCTACAGCCCCATCTGAAACAGGCAAAGACCTGTCTGCTGAAATATTTTTTATTAAGGGGAAGACAGATACGACTATTACTGAGAGCCCATCAGGGCATGAAGGTATACCTGAACTCACAGTGTCAACCCCTATCTTTGATATTGCATCAAAAAAGACCATAGGTGTCCTTGTTAATTTTATCTCCCTTTCGCAGTTCAGAAATATCCTTGGCGGTGAATTTGTCCGTCAGAAGGATACAGTGTCGTGGGAAAAGGGCAAGAGGGAGACACTGGTTATACAAACTGTTAATGGCAGCAAACTTTTAATAGGTGAATTCCCGTTTCATGGCAATATCGGAAAACAGATATACGAACCTCCTGTAGATGCATGTTTAAAGACAAATACCGAGACATCTTCAGTCTATAAAGACTATTTGCGGGGTGTAACAGTTGTCAGTGCATC
>JACRPW010000009.1 GCA_016223005.1 Deltaproteobacteria bacterium
CGGGAGATTCACGCACAACTTTTAAGAAACTCAAAGGTATTCTGCGGGTGTTCAACTAAATTCGGTGCAGAGCCAAATACTTTAGTGTGTCCTGTATGTCTTGGTATGCCAGGTGTCCTGCCTGTATTAAATAAGAGGGCTGTTGAATTTGCAGTAAAGATGTCATTGGCAACAGACTGCAAGATAAGCCCTAAAAGCATCTTTGCAAGAAAGAATTATTTTTACCCTGATTTACCAAAGGGGTATCAGATTTCCCAGTATGATGAACCACTTGCAAAACATGGCTGCATAGCAATTGAGGTGAATGGAAACAAAAAGCAGATTGGCATAACAAGGATACATATGGAAGAGGATGCAGGGAAACTCCTGCATGGGGAGACAGCAATTGATGCAAACTCAAGTTTTGTTGATTTAAACAGGGCAGGGGTGCCGCTTATTGAGATTGTGAGCGAACCTGACATCAGGGCACCGGAAGAGGCAGTAGAATACCTTAAGACGCTGCGGGACATCCTTGTCTATCTTGAGATATGCGATGGCAATATGGAGGAAGGTAGTTTCAGATGTGATGCCAATGTCTCAGTAAGACTTGAAGGTGAAAAAAGGCTTGGAACAAAAACAGAACTTAAAAACATAAATTCATTTAAGTTTGTGCAGAAGGCAATTGAATATGAAATAAAAAGACAGATTGAGGTGATTGAAGATGGCGGAAGGATTATACAGGAGACAAGACTTTTTGATTCTGATAAAGGGATAACAATTTCTATGAGGAGCAAGGAAGGGGCGCATGATTACAGATACTTCCCTGAACCTGACTTGCTGCCTTTGGAGATTGATGCAGCATGGATAGAAGAGATTAAACATAGTCTGCCTGAACTCCCTGCACAAAAGAGGGAAAGGTTTGTGAGAGTCTACGGCATACCCTTATATGATGCATGTGTTTTAACTGCAAGCAAACAACTGGCAAATTATTATGAAGAATCTGTTAAACTTTATGATAATCCAAAGACAGTGTCCAACTGGGTTATGGGCGAGTTATTAAGGCTGATAAAGGAAGATGGGAAAGACATAAATCAGCCGCGAACCTTTAGCCTTCAACCTTCAGCCTTTGCAAAACTCCTAAAAATGATTGATGATGGAACTATAAGCCAAAAGATTGCAAAAGAGGTCTTTGAAGATATGTATAGGATGGGCAAAACCCCTGATGTGATTGTAAAGGAAAAAGGGCTTACCCAGATTTCAGATGAGGGTGCGCTCCTAAAGATAATAGACAATATAATGGATAACAATCAGAAGGAATTGGCAGAATATAAGGCAGGTAAGGAAAAACTCTTTGGTTTTTTTGTGGGGCAGGTTATGAAGGCAACAAAGGGACAGGCAAATCCTGCCCTTGTAAATAGGTTATTAAAAGAAAGACTTGCAAGATAAACCCTAGTGGTATTCTTGACAATATTACACCTTCAGACTAAATTATCCTTAAATATCTCAAAGGGATTTAGATTCTATGCGTCTTGACAGATGGACAATAAAACTCCAAGAGGCTTTGCAGGCGGCACAGTCCGAGGCTTCTAAATTCCAGCATCAGGCAGTTGACACCCCCCACCTTCTCCTTTCTCTTATTCAGCAGGAAGGCGGGATTGCTGCGCCAATACTTCAGAGGATTGGCGTTAATATATCGCTTATAAAAAATCAGATTGAAGAGGTTCTTAAAAAAATCCCTAAGGTGTCAGGCGCGGGCGAGACATATATATCGCCCAATCTAAAAAATATCCTAGATAAGGCATTTGAAGAGGCAGGCAAACTCAAGGATGAATTTGTGTCAGCAGAGCATGCGCTTCTTGCTATGGCTGATGAAAAGGGGGAGGTTGGCACTATTCTAAAGGCGCAGGGCGTAAGCAAGGATGCGATTTTAAAGGCAATGACTTCCATAAGGGGAACCCAGCGTATAACAGACCAGTCTCCTGAAGAAAAATATCAGGCGCTGATGAAATACACAAGGGACTTGGTTGAACTTGCAAGGAAGGGAAAACTTGATCCTGTTATAGGAAGGGATGATGAAATCAGGCGTGTTGTTCAGGTGTTGTCAAGACGGACAAAAAATAATCCTGTCTTAATTGGTGAGGCAGGCGTTGGAAAGACAGCGATTGTTGAAGGCTTGGCGCAGAGGATTGTTTCAGGCGATGTGCCTGAGACTTTGAAAAATAAGCGTCTTCTTGCGCTTGATTTGGGCGCGCTCATTGCAGGTTCAAAATACAGGGGTGAATTTGAGGACAGGCTAAAGGCTGTTTTAAGGGAGATAGATGAGGCATCTGGCTCAGTAATATTATTCATTGATGAACTCCATACACTTGTCGGCGCTGGCGCTGCTGAAGGCGCAATGGATGCGTCAAATATGCTTAAACCTGCGCTTGCAAGGGGTGAGTTGCGGTGTGTTGGCGCAACAACGCTTGATGAATATAGAAAACACATTGAAAAGGATGCTGCACTTGAAAGAAGGTTTCAGCCCGTATATGTGGGCGAGCCGAATGTTGAGGATACAATCGCAATATTAAGGGGTTTAAAAGAAAAATACGAAATCCATCACGGTGTGAGGATTGCTGATTCTGCAATTGTCGCAGCAGCAACATTATCCCACCGCTATATTACAGACAGATTTCTGCCTGACAAGGCAATTGATTTGATAGATGAATCTGCTTCCCGGCTCCGCATTGAAATAGACAGCATGCCGACTGAGATAGATGAGATAGAAAGAAAGGTGATCCAACTTGAGGTTGAAAAACAGGCATTGAAAAAAGAGACTGACAAATCATCTTTAGAAAGGCTTGAAAAGATAGAAAAGGAACTTGCGAATCTAAAAGAGGAGAGCGGTGCGCTCAAGGCGCATTGGATTCAGGAAAAAGAGGCTATATCAAAAATAAGGGGAATAAAGGGTAAGATTGAGGAGACAAGGCAGAATGCCATTGACGCTGAGAGAAAAGGAGATTTAGGCAAGGCAGCGGAATTAAAATACGGCGTCCTGATACAACTGGAAAAGGATTTGCAAGGAGCGCAGAATAAACTTGCGGAACTTCAAAAGGAAAGCCGCATGTTAAAGGAAGAAGTGGATGAAGATGACATTGCAGAGGTTGTGTCAAAGTGGACAGGGATACCTGTTTCAAGGATGCTTGAGGCTGAAAAGGAAAAACTTCTTAAGATGGAGGCTCGGCTCTCAAGAAGGGTTATAGGGCAGGACGAGGCAATAAGGGTTATCTCAAATGCTGTGAGAAGGGCAAGGGCAGGACTTCAGGAGGCAACGAGACCAATAGGCTCATTCATATTTCTTGGTCCAACAGGCGTTGGCAAGACAGAGACAGCAAGGGCTTTGGCAGAGTTTTTGTTTGATGACGAGCAGGCAATGGTCAGGATTGACATGAGCGAATTTATGGAAAAGCATACTGTTTCAAGGCTCATAGGCGCGCCCCCCGGATATGTGGGATATGAAGAAGGAGGCTATCTGACAGAGGCTGTCCGCCGCCGTCCGTATTCAGTTTTGCTCTTTGACGAGATTGAAAAGGCGCATCAGGATGTGTTCAATATATTCCTGCAAATCCTCGATGACGGAAGATTAACAGATGGACAGGGAAGGACTGTAGATTTTAAAAATGCGGTTGTTATTATGACATCAAACATAGGCAGTCAATTCCTAACTGAACTCGGCGAAAAGGATTACAGCGAGATTAAAAGAAGGGTTATGGAAAATCTGAAACTTGAGTTCAAGCCTGAATTCTTAAACAGGATTGATGATATAATAATATTCCATCCGCTTTCAAGAGAGCATATAAAGGCAATAGTTGATATACAGATGGAGAAACTTAAAAAACTTCTGCAGGAAAAAAAGATTGAAATCAGCCTCACAGATGCGGCAAAGACTATCATTGCAAAACAGGGGTTTGACCCTGCCTATGGCGCAAGACCATTGAAAAGACTCATCCAGCAAAAGATTCAGGATGAACTTGCGACAAGGATTTTGGATGGCGAATTTGTTAGTGAAGATAAAATCATGGTTGACGCTAAAGGAGAGGAATTGGTATTTAAAAAGGCATAAGCCAAATCTCTCCTTTTTTTGCAACTACACAAAGAAAGAGATTTATTCTTTTGTGTAATTTCCACGGTTGCAATTTTTAATGGATGTACCACTATGAATAGTAAGGCAATTACATATAACCCTGCCATTGTAGATCCTGATATCCATGTTGATATTTATCGTCCAGAAAAGGCAGCAGGATTGGGTTTTTATAAGGCTGAAAGGATTAAACTTCATGATAAATGAGAAGGGGGTGTTAAAATGGACATCGTTGAAAGGGCTATAGAGGTTACAGCAACAATTGATGCTGATCAGCAACTTGTTCTAGGATAAATAGGGACGCATCCCAATAAACCAAATCTCTCCTATTGACAAAACCGCATCTGTGGAATAAATTATAAATGGCGGCACCGCAAAACTTAAAACAAAAGGAGGACAAACCTATGGCAATTGTAAAATGGGATCCATTCAAAGACTTAGTCTCAATTCAGGAAAGGATGAACCGTCTTTTTGACGAAACATTTGGGAAGGTGACAAGAGGTGAAGGAGAGGAACTGGCAAGGGGTGTGTGGTCGCCTGTTGTTGATATTTATGAAACAGATGATAACATTGTTATGAAGGCTGAACTCCCAGGTATAGACAAAAAGGATGTGTCAATTGAAGTCAAGGATAATATGCTGGTACTCAAGGGTGAACGTAGGTTTGAAAAAGAGGTAAAGGAAGATAACTACCACAGGATGGAAAGGTCTTACGGTTCATTCCAGAGGACATTCACACTGCCGAATATTGTTGAAAAAGACAATGTATCTGCAAAATATAAGGATGGTGTGCTGGAAATAACCCTGCCTAAATCAAAAGAGGCAAAACCAAAACAGATAAAGGTGGAGGTGGAGTAAAAATACAGACATCAGACTACAGACTTATAGACCACAGACAACAGACTTAATAGTTTTTTAGTCTTTAGTCTAGAGTCTTAAGTCTGTAGTTTTTAGCAACCTATGGAAGACAAAGGTTTTAAAGTCGTAGATAAAAGGCTCTACGGAACAGGAGAGGGCGCTTCTGCAGATGTAGGACAGGCATCTCGCCTATCAGAAGAACAAAACAAAGACACCCCTCAAAAAGAAGAACCTGCTTCTTCTAAAACACACCTCCCACCTGTAGATTTCTCAAATTTAGTTATATCATTATCCACTTATGTGCTTATACATTTAGGTGAAGTCCCAGACCCTGCTACAAGTAAACAGAGTAAGAATATAGAAATGGCACAGCACACTATAGATATTATTGAGATGCTGAAAGAAAAGACAAAAGGGAATCTTACAGAATCTGAAGGCAAACTCATAGACTCTGTGTTGTTTGATTTGCGGATGAGGTATGTAAATATTATCTCTGACAAAAAGACCTCCTGACGCCAACATCCTCCTGTCAATTTTATTAAATCTAGATTAAATTATATTAACCATATTGATTTTTTATTACAATCCATGTATCTTTAATATAAAAATAACTAAATCACATCTTCATAGGAGATGATATGAAAGATTACACCGATTATAAAGGCTGATTACACAGATTAAGACAAAATAGTAGTTTTTAATCTGTGTCCTCGTATTCCCAAAATCTGTGTAATCAATTCTTTCATAGGAGAAAAATATGTTTTCAAAAAGAAAAGGAAATGGGTTTGGTTTTGTAACGCTTTTCACAGCAGCGCTTGCGGCGCTAATCATTGGTGTGGCACTAACTGCAAAACTAGGCATTACACCTTCAACAGGGGCTGAAAATTTCTGGAAGGAAAACGGCAGCAAAAAGATAGAGGGCAGCCTCATAGGGATAAATTCCTTTGTAGAACTGGCAAAGGATTTAAGCCCTGTGGTTGTGAATATATCTACAACTCAGGTTGTAAAGGAGAGACCTTCTGTGCCATTCCCTGAATTCAAGAGTCCATTTGAAGATTTTTTTGGCGGTAATGACCCGTTCAAGTTTTTCGGTGAAACACCTGATAGGGAATTTAAGAGACAAAGTCTTGGTTCAGGCTTTATAATCAACAAAGAGGGCTATATCCTGACAAACAACCATGTTGTAGAAAATGCAGAAGAGATTCTTGTAACCCTCACCACAAAGAAGGAATATAAGGCAAAGGTTATAGGCACAGATGCACGATTAGATATTGCACTTATAAAGATAGATGTGGGCGAAGACCTGCCTGTTGGTGTGCTTGGGGATTCTGATAAACTCCAGATAGGTGAATGGGTTATGGCAATAGGCAATCCCTTTGGATTAGGTCATACAGTCACATCTGGCATAGTGAGTGCAAAAGGCAGGGTAATAGGTGCAGGGCCCTACGATAACTTTATCCAGACAGATGCATCAATAAACCCGGGAAACAGCGGTGGACCCCTATTCAATCTTAAAGGCGAGGTTATCGGAATAAACACAGCAATAATTGCAGGCGGACAGGGTATAGGCTTTGCCACACCAATAAATATGGCAAAAGATATACTAATACAGTTAAAGGAAAAGGGAAAGGTTACAAGGGGATGGATAGGCGTAGCCATACAAGAAGTAACACCCGAACTTGCCCAATCATTTGGTTTAAAGGATAGACAAGGCGCCTTGGTATCATCAGTAAATAAGGGCGACCCTGCAGACAAGTCAGGAATAAGAGCAGGTGATATAATAATTGAATTTGACGGTAAAGAAATAAAAGAGGTAAATGACCTGCCAAAAACTGTTGCAGCCACATCTTCAGGCAAAACTGTAAAGGTTAAGGTGATAAGGGATGGGAAGGAAAAGATTATTTTAGTGACAGTCGGCATAATGAAAGAAGAAGGTGAAACTTTTGCAAAAGAAGAAAAAGAGGAACCTACCCCTGAAAAACAGTTAGGTATAGCAGTTCAATCTCTAACCCCAGAACTTGCACGGAAATATGGTCTTAAAGAGGCAGCAGGCGTAATTATCTTGCAGGTAAAACCTGATAGTCCTGCAGCAACGGCAGGTATAAGAAGGGGCGATATTATAAAAGAGGTAAACCGTGTATCAGTAACAAACTTGCAGGACTATAAAGATGCCATGAAAAAGGCTGGAAAGGATAAGACAGTCTTATTCCTTATACAAAGAGGAAGCGGAACATTCTATGCAGCAATAAAGATGAAGGAGTAAAAGAGTTCAAGAGTTAAGGAGTTGAAGAGTTGAGAAGTTAAACTCCGTAACTCCATAACTCCATAACTCCTAAACTCATAAACTTAATGGGGCAAAATACAACTATTGTTGCTATAACAGGCGCAAGCGGCAGCATATACGGCTTAAGGCTGATAAGTGAACTGCTTGAGAAGATGGGAGAATGGGAACACTGGCAAGGATTGCATGTGGTGTATCTGGTAACCTTATTGAAAGGACAGCAGATGTTGTATTAAAGGAAAAGGGCAGACTGATTATTGTCCCAAGAGAAACACCGTTAAATGTGATACACCTTGAAAATATGCTTAAACTGTGTAAAATGGGTGCTCACATAATCCCTGCAATGCCTGCATTTTATCATAAACCAAAAAAGGTTGAAGATATGGTGGACTTTGTTGTCGGCAAAATACTTGACGCAATGGGGATAGAGAATAAACTTTATAAGAGATGGGGTAAAATATAGTTGCAAGATGCAAGTTGCAAGTTTTAAGTTTTTACTTGCAACTTGAAACTTATAACTTGAGACTGTTTTTCTATGCTTGATATAAAATTCATCAGGGAAAATATTGAAGAGGTTGAAAAGAGACTGGGGCTTCGCGGCACAGACATCAGTTTATCTGATTTTAAAAAACTGGATGAAGAGAGACGAAGACTGATAACAGAAACTGAAACCCTGAAACAGAAGAGCAACGAGGTTTCAAAGGAGATAGGAAAACTTAAAAAAGAGAATAAAGATGCATCAGAACTTTTAAGCCAGATGCAAGGTGTAAGCCAGCGGATAAAGGAACTTGATAATGAGATAAATGAAAGAGAAAACGCATTAAAAAATATCCTCCTTACAATACCTAATCTCCCTCACACATCTGTTCCTTTTGGAAAGTCATCTGATGACAATGTTGAAATCAAAAGATGGGGAAATATCCCATCGTTTTCATTTACTCCACGATACCACGGCGAAATAGGGGAAAAACTTAATATACTTGATTTTGAAAGGGGCGGAAAGATTGCAGGGGCAAGGTTCACCCTCTATAAAGGGGCAGGTGCGCTTCTTGAGAGGGCACTCATAAATTTTATGCTTGATATACACACAAAGGAGCATGGTTATATTGAAGTCCTTCCGCCCTTTATGGTAAATAGAGGATGCATGACTGGAACAGGTCAACTCCCTAAATTTGAGGATGACTTGTTTAAGATTGAGGGATGGGAGTATTTTTTAATCCCAACGGCAGAGGTTCCTGTTACAAATATATACAGGGATGAGATATTAAAGGAAGAAGAACTCCCCATTTATCATACTGCTTACACACCATGTTTCCGCAAGGAGGCAGGTTCACACGGCAAGGATGTTAAAGGACTCATAAGGCAGCACCAGTTCAATAAGGTAGAACTTGTTAAGTTCACAACACCTGAAACATCATACGAAGAACTGGAAAAACTTACCAACAATGCAGAAGAGGTTTTAAGAAGGATTGAACTGCCATACAGGGTTGTAACACTCTGCACAGGTGATATGGGCTTCAGTTCCGCAAAGACATATGATATAGAGGTGTGGCTGCCGAGCCAGAACAGATACAGAGAAATTTCATCCTGCAGCAACTTTGAGGACTTTCAGTCAAGACGGGCAAATATAAGATACAAACCAAAGGACAGCGGAAAGCCAAGATTTGTCCATACACTAAATGGTTCAGGGCTTGCGGTAGGCAGGACAGTTGTGGCAATACTGGAAAACTTTCAGCAGGAAGACGGCGGTGTTATAATTCCTGAGGCATTGAGACCGTACATGGGAGGGATGAAAAAAATACAGACATTAGACATAAGACACTAGACTAAAGGCTATAGAGTAAAAGAAGAAAGGTGTTAAGTAAGTCTATAGTCTGCGGTCTATAGTCTGAATTTAAATCTGATACTGGAGAGGTGGCCGAGTGGCTGAAGGCAGCTGCCTGCTAAGCAGTTGTAGGGATAAAACTCTACCGGGGGTTCGAATCCCCCCCTCTCCGCCATATTTGAAAAAGACGCGAGAAACGCAAGATTAGCGAGAATGGCGGGAAAGGGCTATTAGCCCCTTTTCTCGCATTTCTCGCCCATCTCGCATTTCTTATTTGGAGAGGTGGCCGAGCGGTTGAAGGCGGCGGTCTTGAAAACCGTTGTGGTGATGAGCCACCGGGGGTTCGAATCCCTCCCTCTCCGCCAATTTTTACAAATATGAGCCAAGTAGCAACATTATTTTCAAAAACTAAAATTGATTATTCGTGGTCTTTTTCTGATAAAACTAAAAAAGACACTGCTTATATTACCCACGGATACCACCGCTACCCTGCGAACTTTGCGTCAGGAAGACTGGCAAATAGAGACAAGAGGAGATGGCTATCATAGATTAAACTTTATTCAAATGATGCACGGCAGATTCCATCAGATGATAACTCTATGGTCTTTTGCTTTGGCAGAGATTAGAAAAATATTTTGAGCCAATGGATATTGTTTGTTTAACTAGGCATAATCAAACCTCAAACACAAGGGTTTGGCATAATAGGGCAAGGCAATTTAATTTTTATTTGAGAGGTTTTAAGTATTTATTTATAATGAGGCAGCCAAAGCAAAAATCCTAACCCAATCAATCACCCAATTTGAGGCCCCCGCCGCCCGAAAAAACGCTCTCGGGTTTCCGGCAGGCAGGCAAAAAGGGTTTACACCTTCTTTGTATTTTGCTAATATCTATTCACAATGTTTCAAACACTTCTTAAAACATCAACCCAGTTGACACCAATGATTAGGCAGTATCTTGAAATAAAAGATACCTGCAGGGATGCTATACTATTTTTCAGACTAGGTGATTTTTATGAGATGTTTTTTGATGATGCTAAGACCGCATCCATGATATTAGGGCTTACATTGACCACGAGAGATAAAAATGATCCTGATGCACCCCCCATGTGCGGTATACCATATCATGCCGTAAATAATTACATTGCGAAACTCATAAAAGAAGGCTTCAAGGTTGCAATATGCGACCAGGTTGAAGATTTGGGGACAGATTTGAAATCTGTCCCCACAGCAAAGGGGATTGTTAAAAGGAAAATCACAAGGATTATAACACCTGGTACCGTCTTTGACGATGGACTCCTTGATGCAAAGGTAAACAACTTTGCTGCATCAATTATTTTTGGACAAAGGGGTTATGGTTTTGCATATCTTGATGCAACAACAGGAGATTTTAATATTACTGAATTTGCTGATGTCAAAAGACTTGTAGAAGAGATTAAAAAGATAAATCCTAAAGAGGTTATCCTGCTGGAAGGCACTGCAAATCATCCTGATATAAACCACTGTATTGGTGAAAATAGGATAACTTTTGTAAATTATCGCATTGATTATGAAAGGGCGGCATCAAAACTCCTTGAACATTTTGGTGTTTTATCCCTTGATGGGTTTGGCTGCTCGTCTGTGAGAGATGCAGTAACAGCAGCAGCGCTCCTTCTTCAATATGTAAAGGATACTCAAAAGGCAGGGCTTAATCATATTAAAAAAATATCACCGTATTACCCTGACCAGTTTATGGTGATAGATTCTACAACAAAGAAGAATCTGGAACTTACAGAAAATATGCGGGACGGCTCAAGAAAGTGGACGCTCCTTGAACTTATGGATAAGACGCATACTGCTATGGGTGCAAGAAAATTGAGGATGTGGATGGATTATCCACTTATTGATGTCCTTGAAATCAATAAAAGGCTTGATGCTGTTCAGGAACTTGTTTGCAGCAGGACAGCAAGAGAGGAGATTCAGGGACTACTTGTCAATGTGTATGATATGGAAAGGCTTGCGGGCAGGATGACCCTTTCAATTGCCGCTCCAAGAGATATGACCGCATTAAAGGTATCTCTTCTGCATGTGCCTTTAATCAAGGTCATACTTTCCGGGTTTAATTCATCGCTTTTAAAGGGGATATACCTTACCCTTGATGGTGTGGAAGAGGTAGTTAATCTGATAGGCAGTGCCATTGCTGATAATCCGCCAAATACCTTAAAAGATTTAGGTGTTATAAGGCAGGGATAGCAAATCATATATAGCAAGACTTGAGTCAGAAGAGAGGATAAGGACAGGGATAAATTCCTTAAAGGTTAGATTTAATAATGTCTTTGGATATTATATTGAGATAACAAAGGCAAACCTTTCGCAGATTCCCCCTGATTATATAAGAAAACAGACCCTTGCCAATGCAGAAAGGTTTATCACTGCGCAGCTTAAAGAACTTGAAACAAAAATCCTGAATGCTGAAGAAAGGATGGCTTCTCTGGAGTATGATTTGTTACATAAAGCAAGAGAGGTAGTAGTAGTATATATTGACAGGATTCAACAGACCTCTAATCTGCTTGCAGGATTGGATGTTCTGGTGTCTTTTGCACAAATGGCAGATGAGTTCAATTATACAAGACCTATACTAACTAGTGACAACATGATAAGTATAAGTGGAGGCAGACATCCTGTTATAGAGTCATCGGGTGGTCAGCGGTTTGTTCCCAATGATGTTTATCTGGACGGAGAATGCAACCAGATTCTTATTGTTACTGGTCCGAATATGGCTGGCAAGTCAACATATTTACGGCAGATAGCACTCATTATAATAATGGCACAGATGGGGTCATTTGTTCCTGCTGAAGAATCAACAATTAGTATTATTGATAAGGTATTTACAAGGGTTGGCGCATCTGACGATATAGCCAGAGGGCATTCAACATTTATGGTTGAAATGACAGAAACAGCCAATATATTAAATAATGCCACACATAGAAGCCTTATTATAATGGATGAGATAGGCAGAGGGACAAGCACTTATGATGGGTTAAGTATTGCATGGGCTACTGCTGAATATATCCACGACACACCATCTATCAGGGCAAAGACACTGTTTGCAACACACTACCATGAACTGACTGACCTTTCTTTAACAAAGGAGCGGGTTAAAAATTACAATATTGCAGTCAAGGAATGGAATGACAGGGTCATATTTTTGAGAAAGGTTGTCCCAGGCGGGGCAAACAGGAGTTATGGAATACAGGTAGCAAAACTTGCTGGATTTCCAGAGGAGATTATATTAAGGGCAAAAGAGATACTAAAGAATCTTGAAAAAGGGGAACTGGATGATGTGGGTATGCCCCGACTTGCATCATCTAAAAACAAGGCTCAGCAAAAAGGACAGTTAAGCCTTCTTGCAGAGAAGGACCCTGTTAAAGAGGCATTAAAAGAAGTGGATGTGAACACCCTTACCCCTGTTGATGCTATTGTGTTGTTAAATAAACTGAAGGAGATGCTGGAGCAATAATTTACAATGAAGGTCAAAATCCAGAAACCAAAATCCGGGAGTGTTTACCTTGCACTGTGTCTGATATTTTCCTTTCTTGTGTTTGCATCACAATTGTATGCAGAGCCATTAAATCAGGAATCTATGGTTAATAGTTCAAGGCAAGGCAAATACGCAGAGGTTATAGATATAAGACACTGGTCAAACCCAGCATATACAAGGGTTGTTATCCACCTTACAGGAGAAGTTCAGTATGAATCAAGGCTGCTAAAAGAAGATCCATCCATTCAAAAACCAAAGAGATTTTTAATAGACTTAAAAAATAGTGTTTTAAGTCCTAATCTGAAAGAAGTGGCGATAAATGACGGCCTCTTAAAGATGGCAAGGGCAGGGCAGAATACAAAAGATACTGTCAGGGTTGTCCTTGATATAGAATCAATAGAAGATTATAAGATATTTCAGATGGAAGATCCCTTCAGGATTGTTATAGATGTCATGGGCAAGGGACATGCCAAACTTGAGACAAAACAGCATCCTCAAAAAGATGAAAGACCAATAGCCCAGAAACAATCAGGGATAAAGATAGTCTTGGATGCCGGGCACGGCGGGCATGACCCTGGTGCCGTCGGGAAAAACAGGCTTCAGGAAAAGGATGTCGCATTAAAGATAATAAAGGCACTTAAAGAAAATCTTGAAGGAGGTTTGCATAGTGATGTTATATTAACAAGGGATGATGATGTCTTTATTTCTCTTGAAGAAAGGACTGCGATAGCAAATACAAAAAATGCTGATATATTTGTGTCTGTGCATGTAAATGCAAGTTTTAACAGAGAGGCAAGTGGTGTTGAAACATATTATCTGGATTTGACAAATGATGAGGTTGCAATGCGGGTTGCAGCAAGGGAAAATGCAGTGTCAACAAAAAAGATGAGCGACTTGCAGTATATCTTGAATGACCTTATGAAGACAGCAAAGAGTAACGAATCCAGCAAACTTGCATTAAATATTCACGGGGCTTTAGTATCAACGCTTAAATACAAATACAGTGATGTAAAAAGTAATGGTGTAAAAGGCGCACCATTTTATGTGCTTGTAGGAACCCATATGCCAAGTATTCTTCTTGAGGTATCTTATATAAGCAATTTAAGAGAAGAGGCAAGACTTAGAGATGATGCGTATATCAAAGAGATAGTAAGGGGTATAACAGCAGGAATAAAAGATTATCTTAAAGAAATGGGGACAGGGGGTCTTTAGCCTGTCTATAGGAAATCATCCTTCAATTCAAAATATCAATTTGACATATCTAGATTATCTATAATATCTTATCCAAGACAAAATATAGAAAGGGGGAGACTCATGTTCAAAAAGACTATGTTTTTTCTTGCACTAGTCCTTCTTATCCCTGCTGCATCCTATGCAAATGAAAGGGAGGGGGTCGTTACATTTGAGATAGAGGTCAACGCACCTGAAAACTCAAGGGATGTTCGGCTTTGGGTGCCGTATCCTCAGTCAGACAGCGAGCAGACCATAAGTGATATAAAGATTGACGGCAACTTTACATCCAGCGGTGTATATACGCAGAAAGAGGCAGGGGACACGGCATTTTATGCAGAGTGGAAAGTACCAACAAAGACAAAATACCTTACAATGACATTTAAGGCAAAGGCGATTGAGAGAATAAAAAAGAGTTTTCCACAGAATGAAACTGCCCCTCCCCTTGAAGTAAAAGCCTTTTCTGAAGGGAGTGAATTTATCCCTACAGACGGAAAGATTAAGGAGATAGCATCAGGCATTACAAAGGATGCTGATAGTATCCTCAAAAAGGCGGAACTAATCTATGACTGGGTTATTGCAAATACATACAGAGACCCTAATGTCATAGGCTGCGGGATTGGCAGTGTGGAAAGGATACTGGCAGAAAAAGGCGGTAAGTGCGCTGACATAAGCGGCGTGTATGTTGCTCTGGCAAGGGCGGCAGGGGTTCCGGCAAGAGAGGTGTGGGGGTTAAGACTTGGGAAAAACCCAATTGAGGATATTACAGGCGGGCAGCACTGCTGGGCAGAGGTTTATCTCCCTGAGTATGGGTGGTTTCCACTTGACCCTGCTGATGTGAGAAAGGCTATGCTGGTAGAAAAACTTGAGATGGATAATCCAAAGACAAAGGAATACCGCAATTACTACTTTGGTGCTGTTGATGAATACAGGATTGTGCTTTCAAGGGGGACAAAGGGTTATAATTTGAATCCTCCGCAGAAGGGCGGCACCATAGCATACGGTTTTATGTATCCGTATGCTGAGATTGACGGCAAACCAGTAGACTGGCTTGCAGGACAAAAGGAATTAAAATATAAGATTACATTTCTATCTCTTTCCTCATCATAGCGATTGTTTTTTTATAGTCTTTGCTTCCAAATATCGCAGAGCCGGCAACAAATACATCTGCCCCTGCCCTTGAAACCTCACCTATATTTTCAATCTTTATTCCGCCGTCAACCTCAAGTTCAATCTTTAGTTCCCTTTCATCAATCATCCTTCTAACCTTTTTTATTTTGGATAGTGTTGACTTAATAAACCCCTGACCGCTGAAACCCGGGTTTACACTCATAATCAAGATGAGGTCTACATCTTCAATAATATGTTCCAGTGCCTGAAGAGGGGTTGCCGGATTTAAGGAAACCCCTGCCTTTTTGCCAGACTCTTTTATTTGCTGTAAAGCCCTGTGTAAATGTCTGCATGCCTCTAGATGGATTGTTATTATATCGCTTCCTGCCCTTGCAAAATCAGTTATAAACTTGTTAGGGGCATCAATCATCAGATGCACATCCAGAGGGAGTTTAGCAGCCCTTTTTACAGCCTCTACAATAAATGGTCCTATAGTAATATTTGGCACAAAGTGTCCGTCCATTACATCTATATGGATGTAGTCTGCACCCGCGTTTTCCACCTCTTTGATTTCCTGTCCGAGTTTTGTGAAATCAGCGGATAATACAGATGGTGCTATCTTCTTCATCTCTGGTAGTCTCCTTATAGTGTAAATACTTGCAGAGGTTTAATAATACCCAAATTCTTTTAACGTCCTCTTGTCTTCAGTCCATCCTTCCTGAACCCTGACAAATAATTTTAAAAAAACCCTTGCACCCAATAACCCTTCTATATCAATTCTTGCCCTTGTTCCGATTTCTTTTAACATACTTCCGTTTTTGCCTATGAGTATGCCCTTCTGGGAGTTTCTTTCTACATTTATTGCTGCCCTGATGGTAACAAGATTTTTTTGTAGGTCTTCTTTAAATTCCTCTACATAAACAGCAGTAGAATATGGAATCTCTTCTTTTGTAAGTTCAAATATCTTCTCCCTTATAATTTCTGCAGTGATAAACCTTTCAGGCAGGTCTGTCACCATATCATCAGGGAAATATTTTGGTCCCTCCGGAAGTAAACTTACCACGATATTAAGCAGTCTGTCTATACCGTCACTGCCTCTGCATGAGATTGGAACAATCTCTATGAATTTATAAAGCCTCTCAAATTCTGTAATCAAGGGCAAGAGGGTGTCCTTTTTGACAAGGTCAACCTTATTTATACAAAGAATGACAGGGGATTTGACAGTCTTCAGATTATCAATGATATATCTTTCTCTGTTGTCTATTTGTCTAGTTGCCTCAACCATATAGATAATTACATCCACATCTTTTAGTGCAGACAGTGACTGTTTAACCATCATAAGATTCAACTTTTTTTTTGTCCTGTGAATGCCGGGTGTATCAAGAAAGATAATCTGGGAATCTTTAAGATTTTTTATGCCTGTGATTTTATTCCTTGTTGTCTGTGGTTTTGAGGAAATAATAGCAATCTTTTCACCAAGTATAGTGTTTAGCAGTGTGGATTTGCCAACATTTGGGCTGCCAATTATTGATACGAAACCAGATTTGAAAGACATATATTTTTATCCTTGCATTAAACTCTAATTTTTCCATATCAGAACTAATTTTTTCCCCTCATCAGCGGAAACCCCATCTCTTCCCTGCCTTTTAGATAAAGATGGGCGCACTGCCTTGCAAGGTGTCTTACCCTTGCTATGAACCTTGTCCTCTCTGCAACGCTTATCGCTCCCCGTGCATCAAGGAGATTAAATGTATGAGAGCATTTAAGACAATAGTCATAAGCAGGGAGTGCTAATCTCTTTTCAATCAGGCGCAAAGCCTCTTTCTCATACATATCAAAGAGATTAAACAACATCTGGCAGTCTGCTTCTAAGAAATTGTAATTTGAATATTCAACCTCGCCCTTAAAATGAACATCGCGGTATTTGATGCCCTTTGTCCATTCCAAATCAAACACATTATCAACGCCCTGAAGATACATTGTAATCCTTTCAAGACCATATGTGATTTCTCCTGAAACAGGTTTTAGATTTATGCCGCCAGCCTGCTGAAAATATGTGAACTGTGTGATTTCCATGCCGTCAAGCCAGACCTCCCAGCCAAGCCCCCATGCGCCTAATGTTGGAGATTCCCAGTCATCCTCAACAAATCTAATGTCATGCTCAAGCGGATTTATGCCGAGTGTTTTCAAACTTTTAAGATATATATCCTGAATATCGTCTGGCGATGGTTTTAATATAACCTGAAACTGATAATAATGCTGGAGTCTATTTGGGTTTTCTCCGTATCTGCCATCAGTAGGCCTTCTTGATGGCTCAACATACGCCGCCTTCCAAGGCTCTGGTCCAAGAACCCTTAAAAAAGTCGCGGGGTTGAATGTTCCTGCGCCCTTTTCCATGTCATAAGGCTGCTGTATGATACAACCATAATCCCCCCAGAATTTTTGCAGGGAAAGAATTACATCCTGAAAATATATCTTCTTCATTGCGTATCCTTTATTGCATAGTATAAAAGATGGGCTTAATTTTCAATCTAAATCTTGTGCAGACCGCCGAGTTCTTTTATTAAATTATGCCGGGCATTAAATAAAGGTGATAGGTATCGCTTAATATGATTTCGGAGCAAAAAGCAGCTGCAGATGCAATTCTTGACCGTCTTGTGCATAATGCCTATAAGATTATCCTTAAGAGAGAATCAATGAGAAAGGAGAAAAAACCTTGACTTAATATAGGGAGATAAGATGTAATTAAAAAAACCAGCGTCGCAAGGCTCCGACAGGGTGGCCGACTTCCTTCGGAATAGGTGGCCGATTTCAGTGGAATAGGCAGTTCTTCATAAGGAGGAGACTTTATGGCAGTATGGAAATGTAAGAAATGTGGTTTTATAAAAGAAGGGAGGTGCAAGCCGAAAAAATGTGAAAAGTGTGGTGCAAAGGATGTATTTGAAAAGGCAGAAGGAAGCAGTTCAAAGTGCGGTTCAAAATGCTAATAATTTTAACAAGGAGGTGTTTAACATGAGTGAAGCGTCAGTTCAAAAACCCGCGCCTGATTTTTCAGCACAGGCAGTTATGCCTGACGGGACATTTAAAAATATCAGCCTTTCTGATTATAAAGGCAAATATGTGGTTCTATTCTTTTATCCGCTGGATTTTACATTTGTCTGTCCAACAGAGATTATTGCATTTAGTGATAGTCTAAAGGCATTCAAGGAAAGGAATGCAGAGGTCATCGGTGTATCAGTTGACAGCCATTTTTCCCACTTTGCATGGAGAGAAGTGCCGCGCGAGAAAGGCGGTATAGGTGCAATAGAATATCCATTGGTTTCTGATCTGGATAAGTCTATATGCAGGGATTATGGCGTCCTTCTGGAAAAGCCCGGGATTGCCCTCCGCGGACTTTTTGTAATTGATAAAGAGGGTATCGTAAGGCATATCACGATAAATGACCTTCCGCTTGGCAGGAATGTTGAAGAGGCGCTGCGGATAATAGAAGGATTGCAGTTCAATGAAAAGTACGGCGAGGTCTGCCCTGCAAACTGGAAAAAGGGTGAAAAGGGTATGAAACCCACAAAAGAAGGACTAGATAAATATTCAAGTGAAAAATATAAATAGGTAAACCACTTATCACTGTTTTGCCCCGCACCATGGCTTTATGATGCGGGGGTGAACATTCTCCACTCTCCATGACGAATTTTTACTAATCTGTCATTGTATTCTGGTTAAACATACATGCCAGCAAGTTGGCACAAAGGAGAATGAAAGTATTATCATAGTTACAGCGGCTGCCTGCCCCGCCTGCCGAGAAGCGAAAAACTCAAAGATAAAAACTAATGTACCTTTGTTTTACACTTTTCGCCTATCGTTTTTAACTAAAAATAGATGGTTTGCCAGCAGGACAGTCAGCCGCTACGGTGCATTTTCGGAGCAAATACACAGGGTAAAAAATATAGGGTAAAAAATATATAGACAATTGATGCCATGCATTATAAGATAAATATTCAAAAAACATAAGGTAGTAAAAACTGTCTAATAAAATTTACAGGAGGTAAATATGATATTAGGTATTGGCACAGGGACCTTGATTTTACTGGCTTTAATAATATTTATACTGATTAATGCAATAAAGATATTAAGTGAATATGAAAGGGGTGTTGTATTCTTTCTTGGAAGGTATCAAAGGGTAAAGGGTCCTGGACTTGTCATTATAATCCCGGGTATTCAAAAGATGGTAACTATTAGTTTAAGAACAATAACGATGGATGTCCCGCCGCAGGATGTTATCACAAGGGATAATGTAACGGTAAAGGTAAATGCGGTAGTCTATTTCAGGGTTGTATTCCCTGAAAAGGCAGTAATATCAGTTGAGAATTATCTTTATGCAACAAGCCAACTTGCACAGACAACACTCAGAAGTGTATGCGGACAGGCTGAACTTGATGAACTCCTCGCATCCAGAGAAAAGATAAACAAACAACTTCAGGAGATTCTGGACAAACAGACAGACCCGTGGGGCGTCAAGGTTAGTATGGTTGAATTAAAGGGAATAGACCTGCCTGATGAGATGAAAAGGGCAATGGCAAAACAGGCAGAGGCAGAAAGGGAAAAGAGGGCAAAATTACTTCATGCAGAGGGTGAATTTAATGCAGCACAAAAGATACTGGATGCAGCAAATCTTGTAAGCCAAAATCCAGCGGCACTGCAGCTCCGTTATCTCCAGACCCTGACAGAGATTGCCACGGAAAAGAACTCAACTATCATATTCCCGCTGCCAATAGATTTGATTAAAATGTTTATGCAGGATAAAAAATAAGCAGTCTTCAAGATATGCAGGGCTGAAGCCATGCATAATCATAACAAAGAATCTATTTAACAACAAGTGACAGCAGCAACCTTTCTTTTAATACTTACAGCATACCTTATAGGCTCAATACCTGCAGGTGTTTTAGTTGCAAGGCTATATGGTGCGCCTGACCCAAGGACTATGGGCAGCGGCAATATCGGTGCCACAAATGTGGGAAGGACGGCAGGCAAGGGCGCAGGCATTGCCACGCTTATCATTGACATACTTAAAGGTGCTGTGCCTGTAATTATTGCAGAATATTTTTTTGGCGGTTCCGTAATAATTATAAGTTTGACAGCATTTGCAGCGTTTTTTGGGCACATCTTCCCGATATTCCTTGGCTTCAAGGGCGGCAAAGGTGTTGCTACGGCTCTAGGGATTTATTTAAGCATATCGCCGCTTCAAGCAATCATATCCCTGATAATATTTATCCTCATAGTATTCGTTACACGATATGTTTCGCTTGGCTCCATGACTTCTTCTTTTGCCATTATAATAATCTTCCTGCTCTCACCATCATTAAAACAATATGTTTTACTGTCAATCGGGATATGCCTTTTTATAATTATAAGTCATAGAGAAAATATTAAAAGGCTCTTAAACGGCACAGAGAACAAAATCGGTCAAAAGATTTAACACATCTAACAAACTATATCTTGACATATTTATTTGAAATTGATAATAAATATCAATATGCACGGACATGGAAAGAAACGGCTTAAAGACAACTATTCAAAAACCCTCCTTCTTGTCGGCAATCCCAATGTCGGTAAAAGCGTAATCTTTGGCATACTCACAGGCAAGTATGTAACTGTATCCAATTACCCGGGCACAACAGTAGAGGTTACACAAGGTGCTGCCGTAGTGCATGGCGAAAGATACGGTGTTATTGACACGCCCGGTGTAAATAGCCTTGTCCCGCAGTCAGATGATGAGAGGGTTACAAGGGACATTCTGTTAAACCAAAAGGCAGATGCAATCGTTCAGGTATGCGATGCCAAGAATATGAGGAGGTCGCTCCTCATTGCCCTTCAGATTGCAGAGGCTGGTCTTTCCTTTTCCATTGCCCTGAATATGTCTGATGAGGCAAGGGCAAGGGGTATTGAGATAGACCATAAAAGGTTGATAGGAATACTCGGTATTGATGTAATCCCTACTATTGCAACCCAGAAAAAAGGCATAGATATAATCCTCAAGGGTGTTCCGCATCAGGTAAAATCCCATTTTTCCTTTTCATACAGGCAGTCTATAGAAAATGGCATAAAAGAGATTGAAAAATTCCTGCCAGATGCAAATATATCAAAGAGGTCAATTGCAATCATGCTCCTGTCCGGGGATGAAACCCTTGATACATGGCTCGGTAAAAACCTTTCAGAAGAGATAGCAACAAGGATTGAAGAGATAAGGTCGGGAATACAGTCAAAGTTTACAGAACCTCTCAACTATATAATCAATATAGAAAGGCTTAAGGTTGTGGATGGGATATTGGCAGAGGTTGTTTCATCAGAGGCAGGGGCAAAAAAAGGTAGTTTTGCAGCATTTTTAAGCATGGTATCAATGCACCCTGTATGGGGCATACCTGTCCTTTTTGCCGTCCTTTATCTGATGTATAAATTTGTGGGCGAATTTGGCGCAGGCGCAAGTGTTAATTTTTTTGAAAAGGTTATATTCGGTGAATATTTAAATCCATGGGCAACAAGGGTAATAACTACTCTTGTCCCTGTCAGGATAGTTCAGGATCTTTTAGTAGGACCATATGGTATGATAACAATGGCACTCACCTATGCCATTGCAATAATCCTTCCAATAGTTGGATATTTCTTTTTGTTCTTCGGCATACTGGAAGATTCGGGTTATCTTCCAAGACTTGCTGTTATGGTAGATAAGGTATTTAAGATAATGGGGCTTAACGGCAAGGCAGTCCTGCCAATGGTTTTAGGGCTTGGATGCGATACAATGGCGACAATGACAGCAAGAATCCTCGAGACAAAAAAGGACAGGATAATAGTAACCCTTCTTCTTGCGCTTGGCGTGCCGTGTTCAGCCCAACTCGGTGTTATCCTCGGGATGCTGGGCGCATTATCGTTTAAGGCAACCATTGTGTGGGGTGGGGTGGTTGTTTTTGTTATGCTGTTTGTGGGCTTTCTTGCATCAAGGATTATAACAGGAGAGCCGTCAGATTTTCTCCTTGAGATACCGCCGATAAGGCTGCCGCAAATCAAAAATATAATCGTCAAAACCCTTGTCCGAATTGAATGGTATCTGAAAGAGGCAGTGCCCCTTTTTATATTAGGCACATTTGTACTGTTCCTGATGGATAAACTTAAATTATTGAAAGTTATTGAACATATTACATCGCCTGTAATTGAGACATTCCTCGGACTCCCTGCAAAGGCAACAGAGGCATTTATAGTCGGCTTTTTGAGGAGGGACTATGGTGCAGCAGGGCTTCTTGCAATGCAAAAGAACGGACTCCTTGAGCCTACGCAGGTTGTTGTGAGTCTTATAACAATAACCCTTTTTATACCGTGCATTGCAAATTTCCTTATGATTGCAAAGGAGAGGGGGATGAAGGCAGCCGTGTGGATGTCTGCGTTTATCTTTCCATTTGCAATATTTGTTGGCGGTGTGGTTAATTTTATCTTGAGGTTTTTTGATGTAAGATTCTAAAAATATCTGTGTTAATGTGTAACTCAAACCTTTAGGTTTGAGGATAATCAAGGCTAAAGCCTTGAGTTACACTACAGGAGACATACATGGAAAATGAAAATGTTGTAGAGGAAATCCTTGAGTTTATATGGACGCAAAGGGAGCATGGAGACAGCAGCATATCTAATCTTTTAAAGGTAGAAGAAATAATTGATGCAAAAGGTGGTATTGATACACTAAAAAAGATGGAAAAGGACAGCATCGTAAGTATTACAGAAGACAGGATTACACTAACAGGAAAGGGGGAAAAGCTTGCAGAGACTATTATAAGAAGACACAGACTCGCAGAAAGGCTTTTATCAGAGGTTCTTGAGATTGATGAGGGCTTAATAGAAAAAAATGCCTGTAGTTTTGAGCATTCACTCTCACCCCTTGTAACAGACTCTATCTGCACCCTTCTCGGACATCCGCCGACCTGTCCACATGGGCTTCCAATACCCCGGGGGGAGTGCTGTAAAAAGTTTAAGGCAGAGATAAAGCCTCTTGCCCAGCCTTTAAAGGAATTGGGTATTGGTGAAAGCGGCAGGATTGTATTTATAACCCCAGCCTCTCATTCAAGACTGGATAAACTTGGGTCTCTTGGCATTGTTCCTGGAAGCATTATCAAACTCCATCAGAAAAAGCCGTCCTTTGTAATAGAAATAGGCGAAACAATGCTAGCACTTGATAGTGAGATTGCAAAAGAAATATATGTAAAAAAGTGGTAGCCTTCAGCCTATCTTGAGGCAGTTTCTATCAAACCATAATCCCCATCTTTTCGCTTATAAAGCACATTAATATTATCTGTGTGTGTATCTGCAAATACAACAAACTTGTTACTCATGGTGACTATCTGCTCTACAGCCTCATCCAGTGTCATCGGTTTTACAGAAGACCTGTTTTCTATTATTATCTTTGGTTGGGATTCTGCAGATTCGCTCTTACTTGTTTTTAATTTTCCTGAAGTTGCAGCAGACAATGTCTTGTGTCCTTTAAGTTTCTCCTTATATTTTCTCATCTGTTTTTCAACCTTACTCATGACAAGGTCAATTGCAGCATACATATCTTCAGTTTGCTCTTCTCCCTTGATTGCGATGCCGTTGGCAGTGATTGTAATGGCTGCGATATGTCTGAATTTTTCAACAGATAATACCCAGTGAACCTCTATTGGCTCTGTTAAATATTTTACAACCCTTTCTGATTTCTGAACAGCATATCGTCTGATCGCATCTGATGATTCTATGTGTCTGAATGTTACTGTTGTGTGCATTTGTTTCCTCCTTTATTTGTAAATTTCCTTCTTAATTTTGACTTTTGATTTTTTAATTTATTTTTAAAACCTCTGCCTTCTCTCGCTGGATGATGGTATCTTTATTGCCTCGCGATATTTTGCAACAGTCCTCCTTGCAATATCAATACCCCCTGTCCTTAAATACCTTACTATCTTTTGGTCAGAGAGTGGTTTTTTGGGGTCCTCTCCTCCTATAAGTTTTTTTATTCGCTCCTTTATGCCTTCTGACGCAATGTCAGACCCATCCTCTTTTTTTATACCAGAACTGAAAAAGTATTTAAGTTCAAGTATACCATGCGGCGTATGCGCATATTTATTTGTTGTTACCCTGCTTACGGTTGATTCGTGCATACCTATATCATGTGCCACATCCCTTAACACAAGCGGTTTGAGATAATCTATGCCTTTATCCAAAAACTCCCTCTGAAATTTTACAATGCTTTCTGCAACCCGGTGTATTGTTCTTTGCCGCTGCTGTATGCTTTTTATAAGCCATACAGCAGAGCAGAGTCTTTCCTTTATATAGGACTTAACTCCTTCAGATGCAGTGCCGCCATTTGCCAGCATTTCCCGATAATATGGGCTTATCTTTAGTCTCGGCATCCCATCCTCATTTAAAGACACAACATAGTCATCACCAATCTTTTGTATATATATATCCGGCATAATTACACAACTTTCATCAGCGCAAACTGCCCTGCCCGGTCTCGGTTCCATGTGAGAGATAATCCTTACAGCATTTACAACCTTAAAGATGGGGATGTCCAGTGCCTTTGCTATACCTTTATAATCCCTTTTTCCCAGTAAACAGAAGCAGTTGTTGATTATATTCTCCACGACCTTGTCCCTTTTAGGCAGAAGCCTTGCCTGAATAAGCAGACACTCCCTTACATCCCTTGCACCAATACCAACCGGGTCAAACTCCTGAACCCTTTTTAAAACAGATTCCACATCGTCTTTACTGACACCTAGTTCATTGGCAATCTCCTCCAGATTAGTTACCTGTAAATAACCATCATCATCAATATTGCCTATTATGAATGTGCCGATTCTTACTTCATCAGGTGTAAACAATGACAGATGCAGCTGCCAGAGGAGATGATTTGTTAATGTGGGCTTTTCAGCAAGGGTTGAACCAAATGGAAGTTCATCTTCATCATTGCGGATATGCCTTCTGTCCATTCTATCGGTATTATGATAATCTTCAAGATATGACTGCCAGTCTATATCATTTTTCTTATCAGACTTTTCGTTTGGGGGAGTTAGAGAAACTGCAGGTGTCTCTTCCAATATTGTTTCTGTTTCTGCTGCATCTTCAAGAACAGGGTTTTGTTCCATTTCCTTCTGTAACTGTTCATCAAGTTCCAGTCTGGACAACTGCAACAGTTTAATAGCCATCTGCAGCTGCGGTGTCATTACCAGCTGCTGAGATAATCTTAAATCTTGTCTTATATCTGCAGCCATAACTAGACCCGGAACCCCTCTCCCAGATATGCCTTCCTGACCTCTTTGTCTTTCAGTATCTCTGATGGACAGCCTGATTTCAATATCTTTCCTTCATTTATAATATAAACATCATCGCATATATCCAGGGTCTCCCTTACATTGTGGTCAGTAAGAAGGACACCGATGCCGGTATCCCTTAAATTTTTAATCATATCCTGTATATCTTTGACTGCAATAGGGTCTATTCCTGCGAATGGTTCATCAAGGAGGATAAATGCAGGTGAATTGACGAGCGCCCTTGCTACCTCCACCCTTCTCCTTTCACCGCCTGAAAGGGCGTAAGCCTTTGTTGTTTTAATATGGCTTATCTTGAAATAGTTCATAAGGTTTTTTAGCCTTAAATTTTCTTCATCCTTAGGCAGATTCAAAAATTCAAGCACAGCCCGTATATTTTCTTCAACACTCAACTTCCTGAATACAGATGGTTCTTGAGGCAGATAACTTATACCGCGTCTTGCCCTCATATACATCGGCAGTTCAGTGATGTCATCATTGTCTATATTGACCTTGCCTGAATCAGGGGATATGAGTCCGACAATCATATAAAATATTGTTGTCTTGCCTGCCCCGTTTGGGCCAAGAAGTCCTGCTATCCTGCCTGACCTTACTTCCAGACTAACATCATCAACCACCATCCTTTTTTTAAAGGACTTTGCAA
>JACRPW010000010.1:0-3684 GCA_016223005.1 Deltaproteobacteria bacterium
TCAATCGGCAAAAGCCTTGTTACAACAGGCCTCTGGCTCATGGCTGATTTGAATTCGCTGTAAACAACATAGACCTCGTCAAATGCGCCATTTATATAATTTTCAGCAACATCCTGACCAATCTCTGCCGCAAGTTTATAATTAGGCCTGCCGGGAGGAAGCGTCCTGTCCTGTCTTATGTTTAAACCCCGTCGTTTGAAATAATCTTTGCCCTTTCTTCCAACAAGGTTCAAGCCTATGTCAAACTTGTCTGTATTATTCCTTATAAAATTCTCTGCCAATCTCATAATATTAGTGTTAAAGCCGCCGCACATGCCCCTGTCAGATGTAACAACAATAAGTTCAACCTTTTTTACATCCCGCACTTCAAGCAAAGGATGTGAATCAGACTTTGTCCTTGCAGCAAGGCTGGATAAAACACCCATCATCTTCTGGGCATATGGACGTGCTGCAATAATATCCTCCTGTGCGCGGCGGAGTTTTGCAGCGGCAACCATTTTCATTGCCTTTGTAATCTGCTGGGTGTTCTTAACGCTCTTTATCCTGCGTCTTATGTCTCGTAGAGTTGCCATGATATAAATATAGGCTATAGGCAAGGGGCTATTGGCTATGGGTTTTTACCTATTGCCTATAGCCTATTGCCCATAGCCTTTCTAGACTACAAACAGTCCTTTGAAATCCTCCAATGCCTTATTTAATTTGGATTTGACTGAATCATCAATTGTCTTCTTCTCTCTCACTTCCTTAACTATTTCAGGGTGTCTTGTATCAAAGTATGTATAGAGTTCATCTTCATATTTTTTAAGCGCTGAAACAGGGTATGCATCAACAAACCCGTTTGTTGCAGCATAGATAATGAGGATTTGTTTTTCTACAGGCAGGGGTTTATACTGCCCCTGTTTTAGTATCTCTACGAGCCTTCCTCCCCTTGCCAGCTGCCTCTGCGTTGCAGCGTCCAAGTCGCTTCCAAACTGGGCAAATGCAGCAAGTTCTCTGTATTGTGCAAGTTCAAGACGAAGTGTGCCTGCAACCTGCTTCATTGCCTTAACCTGCGCGCTGCCGCCGACACGGGACACTGAAAGACCCACATTTATTGCAGGTCGGACGCCTGAATAAAACAAGTCAGTCTCAAGATATATCTGACCATCTGTTATTGAAATCACATTTGTAGGGATGTATGCAGACACATCGCCTGCCTGTGTTTCAATGATTGGAAGCGCTGTCAAAGAACCTCCGCCAATCTCATCCTTTAATTTCGCAGCCCTTTCTAAAAGCCTTGAATGGAGATAGAATACATCGCCGGGATATGCCTCTCTGCCCGGAGGTCTTCTTAAAAGGAGCGACAATTGTCTGTATGCAACAGCGTGCTTTGAAAGGTCATCGTATATAATAAGGGCGTGCTTGCCGTTGTCCCTGAAATGCTCGCCTATGGTGCATCCTGTATATGGGGCAATAAACTGAAGCGGCGCGGGTTCGCTGGCTGTTGCAGCAACAACAAGTGTATAGTCCATAGCGCCGAAGTGTCGGAGTTTTTCAACCACCTGTGCAACAGTAGAGTTTTTCTGCCCTATTGCAACATATATGCAAAAGACATCCTGCCCCTTCTGGTTTATTATTGTGTCAATAGCAACAGCGGTCTTGCCTGTCTGTCTGTCTCCTATTATAAGTTCCCTCTGCCCCCTGCCGATTGGTATCATGCCGTCAATTGCCTTGATGCCTGTCTGAAGAGGCTCTTTAACAGGCTTCCTGTCAACAATACCCCTTGCCTTTACCTCAACATTTCTAAAATTCTTTGTCCCAAGCGGACCCTTGCCGTCAATCGGCTGTCCAATGGCATTTATAACCCTGCCCTTCATCTCTTCACCAACAGGGACCTCAACTATCCTGCCGGTCCTCTTTACAGTATCGCCTTCTTTAATCAGGTGGTAGTCTGAACCAAGTATTGCAGCGCCGACATTGTCCTCTTCAAGATTCAAAACCATCCCGTATATCTCACCCGGGAATTCAAGGAGTTCACCTGCCATTGCCTTTTCAAGACCGTAGATTCTGGCAATACCATCACCCACTGATATGACAGTGCCGATTTCGCTTATATCTATTTCCTTTTCAAAACCCTTGAGTTGATTTTTTATAATCTGACTGATTTCTTCTGCTTTAATCATTTATGCCACCCCTTCCTTTAATCTGGTTTTAACCCTGTCTAACTGGGTCTTTATACTTCCATCTAATACTACATTTCCAACCCTTACCACAATCCCGCCCAATAGTTGAGGATTTTTCTCTACTGCAAGGACAACCTCCTTGCCTGTTAATCTTTCAAGTTTGTCCTTTATGCCGTTTTTAAGGTTTTCATCCATGTCTATCGCTGCTTCAACCTCTGCCCTTATCCGTCCTGCAATCTCATCCTCTATTTTGTAATAGGCGCTGCATATATCCTGAAACATGCCTATATTCCTGTTTTTCACAAGAAGGACAAGGAATCTTCTGACTACATCAGATACCCTTAAACCCTCACAGACCTTTTCAATGAGCCCTGTCCTTGCATCAAGTTTATGCATAGGATTTAGAAGAAGACCTGCCAACTCAGTGTGAGATGAAAAGAGCGCAGAGATACCTCTTAACTCCCTGCCTATATCTCCGGAGGTTCCTGTTTCCTGCCCTATTTCTATAAGCGCCCTTGCGTATCGCCTTGCAATGGTTTTATTTCTCATAAATATAATACAGGCGATGGGCAATGGGCTATTGGTTTTTCTATTGCCTATTGCCTCTTGCCTCTTGCCTATAGCCTGTCTTTAATGCAGCCTCATCCTTTCCATATACTCCTTTATAAGCCTTGCCTGATCATCGGGCTTGATTTCTTTTCTCAAAATCTCCTCTGACATGATAATGGCAAGGTTTACAACCTCACCCCTGATACCCTCTTTTGCCTTTTTGATTTCCTGCTCTATGGCAACCCTTGTCTGCTCCTTGATTTTTTCAGCAGCCTTTTGTGCCTCTTCAATAATTCTATCCCTATCAGCAATACCTTCTGCCCTTAATTCCCCTGTAATCTCTGAAACCTTTTTATCAAGAAGTGCAACCTTTGCCTCATATTCCCTGTATTTCTTTTCTGCCTCTTCCCTTGCTGTCTTTGCCTCAACAAGGGCCTTTTTTATGGATTCACGTCTCTCTGTTAAAAAAGTCTTAACCCTCTTTGCCAGAAGAAAATACAAAAGACCCGCAAGCACAGAAAAATTTATAACCCTCCATAGCATATCGCTGCCGCCTTCATGCCCGCCCTCAGCGGCCGCAAAAACAGTTGAGGTTGCAAGATGCAAGATGCAAGATGCAAGTAAAAACTTGAAACTTAAAACTTGAAACTTGAAACTTTTCATTTATGCCACCTTCCTGCCTATAATTTTTTCTGCTATATCACGCGATATGACCCTGCTGTCATCAGATAATTTACTCATCACAGATTTTATCTCCCCTTCAAGTCTTACCTTTGCTCCTGAAACAGACTCCTGTGCCTCGGACCTTGCACCATCCAGAATAAGTTTCTCATTCTCAAGACCAACTTGTCTTAACTTAAGCCTTTCTTCCTGCCCTTTTACCTTTGCCTCATGCAGCCTTTTTTCATAGTCGTCTGTCCTTGCCTGAACTTCCTTAAACAGTTGTTCAGCCTCTTTCTTTGCACCATCAATC
>JACRPW010000010.1:3694-16963 GCA_016223005.1 Deltaproteobacteria bacterium
CAATCTTTTCATCTCTCTGTTTCAGGATGTTTAAAACCGGTTTGTATAAAAGTCCATTAAGGACAAAAAGCAAGACAAAAAAACCTATCACCTGCATTAGTAAAGTCATATTTAACTCTATCATAATCTCTCCGAAACGAGTTTCCAGTTAATAAAATGTATAATCGCTATCACATGAAATATCTTGTTGTCAACTGAAAAAATACCCAATGAAAAAACCTCAAATTCCGATTTGGAAAATTAGTAAACTCTGACAAGAGGGATTTTGAGGCATTTTTTAAAAAGGGCAGGAGGAGGAGGAGGCACCAACAAGATTTTGTCTTGAAAATACCATCTGGTATGAATGTTTCATGCTCCTTTACTTGTCTATCTGTGCCTTCTGGAGTCTGCTGCTATAATCCCTGTATATTACCTTCCACTTGGTGAACATATCCAGCGCCCCGCCCCTGCCCCCTGCCTCCCTGTGTCCCAGTCCGCTCTTTTTTGTGCCCCCGAACGGCAGTTGTATCTCTGCGCCTATTGTTGATGCGTTTATATAAACAAGCCCTGTGTCCAAATCCCTCTCTGCTACGGCAGTGTTATTTATATCTTGCGAATAAATACTGGATGAAAGCCCGTACTTAACATCATTTGCAATGTCTATAGCATCAGTCAAATCCTTTGCCTTTATCACGGATACAACAGGACCAAAGATTTCCTCCTGCGCAATGCGCATCTTTGGATGGACATCAGCAAAGATTGTCGGCTTTATAAAATATCCGTTTGCACACTTGCCTTCCCTATACACCTCTCCACCTATTTCAATCTTTGCACCTTCTTTTTTGCCAATCTCAATATAGTCCATCACCTTTTTCATCTGTGATTCATTTATAACTGGTCCAACATCAGTTGCCCTGTCCAAACCATGCCCAAGACAAAGCATGGACGCAGCATTTTTGAACATATCTAAAAATTTATCATAGACCTTTTCATGAACAACAACCCTGCTTGCAGCAGTGCATCTCTGTCCTGTTGTGCCGAACCCTCCCCATATAGCACCTTCAACTGCCAAATCCAGTTTTGCATCATCCATTACAATTATTATATTCTTGCCTCCCATCTCACAGGATATTTCTTTATCAGAGACACTGCACATCCTTGCAAGTTTTTCACCCACATCTGTTGAGCCTGTAAATGAAACACCGTCTATCAATGGATGAACTGCAAGTGGTTCTCCAACCTCTTCGCCTGTGCCGTGTACAAGGTTTAAAACCCCTTTCGGGATTCCTGACTGAGCGAGTATCTCAACAAATCTTGCAGCACATACAGACGTGTAACTTGAAGGCTTAAATACAACCGTATTTCCGCTTATAAGGGCAGGAAAGATTTTCCATGCAGGTATGGCAACAGGGAAGTTCCAAGGTGCAATAAGTGCAAACACGCCTATCGGCACACGGATGGATTTGCAGTCTTTATTCGGCAGTTCTGATGGCACGGTTTCACCCTGCAATCTCCTGCCCTCACCTGCCATATAGTAAGCCATGTCAATTGCCTCCTGAACATCGCCAAGCCCTTCAGGAAGCACCTTACCCATCTCGCGGGTAACAATTTCGCCGAGTTCTTGTTTGTGTTTTAATAAGAGTTCTGCTGCCTTAAATATTATCTCGCCCCTTTTCGGCGCAGGCACAAGCCGCCATTTTTTAAAAGCATCTCTTGCTGATTTAACAGCCTGTTCAATATCTTCTTTATTGGAACGAGGAACAATGCCAACAATATCCCTTGTATTTGCAGGATTTATACTTTCTAATGTTTTGCCTGATAAAGAATCCTGCCACTTGCCGTTGATATAATTTTTTATTTTTTCAGGCATAGGATTTACCTCCTGTATAGAGAAACTCTTTTCATTTCTAAAAAAACCTCTTTGTCTTTATCAGCCATTTTGCGGCCTTCGGAAACCATCCTTTGAATAATTTCTCTTTGTAATATTGGTCGCATGCCCTTTTTACAGACTGTGAAAGGGTCGGATAGGCATGGATGGTCTGGGATATTTTTGTAATAGGGATATTCGCCTTCATTGCAAGGACATACTCATGCAGAAGTTCCCCTGCTTTTGGACCGAGTATATGTGCCCCAAGTATGCGGTTCTTTTTATCACAGACCAATTTTATCATGCCACTGCCTTGCCCTTCAATTACTGCCCTGTCAACATCCTTGAAATAGAAACGGAAGATATTGACATTCCTGCATCCATATTTTTTATTTGCCTCATCCTCTGTAAGACCAACACGGGCAAGTTCAGGGTCAGTGTATGTAACCCACGGCACAACCCTGTAATCAGCCTTTCTCTTAATGAAAGGGAAAAGGGCATTGCTGATTACAATACCTGCCTGATATTCTGCCGTATGGGTAAATGCAAATCTCCCTGTAACATCACCGCAGGCAAAGATATGCCTTACATTTGTCCGCATCATAGCATCTACAGGGATGCCTTTATTGTTATATTGAACACCCGCAGCATCAAGTCCCAATCCCTCTACATTCGGCGCCCTGCCCACAGTAATCATAATCTCATCAACTGTAAACCTACTCTCACCTTCAGAACAACATACCTGTAAAACCTTTTTACTGTCATCCTTATTGACACCTGTAACCTCTGTGCATGTATGGATTTCAATACCCTCATCATGTAAAATCTTTTTTAGTTCGTCTGATATTTCTTTATCTTCACGCGGAAGTATCTGCCCCATTGTTTCTATAACTATTGCCTTTGCGCCGAGCCTTGAAAACACCTGTGCGAACTCCATGCCTATTGGGCCGCCGCCCAATATTGCAATAGATGCAGGCAACTTATCCATGCAAATGGCTGTTTCATTATTGATCCCCCCTGTATCGTTAAGCCCCGGGATAGGCAGCATCACAGGTCTTGAGCCTGTTGCAATAAGGAAGTTTTTCCCATAAAGTTTTTCTCTATTTATTTCAAATGTGCGGCTGTCTGTGAATCTCCCTTTGCCGAAAATAACATTAATACCCATCTTGCGGAACCTTTCAGGGTCATCATGTTTTCCGATTTCTTCCTGTATGTGCCTCATGCCCTGCATAACCTTGCTGAAATTAACAGTCAAAGGACTGCCTTCCAATCCAAATTCTCCTGCGCGTTTCATTGTATATGCGACCTTTGCTGAATGAACAAGCCTCTTTGTCGGCACACAGCCATAATGCAGGCAGTCCCCTCCAAGGGACGACTTTTCAATAATCGCCACTTTAGCGCCTAACTGCGCTGCACCGCTGGCAGTAACAAGTCCTGCTGGTCCTCCACCAATAATTATAATGTCAAATCTTTCCATGTTTTCGCCTTTTATATAAAACAGGGATAATGGATATAACGGTTATCAAGATAATGCCTATTACCATTTCACGAGAGACCTTGCCCTTTAAGACATCAAATATAGAACTAGAAAATACGACATATGCGGCAGTTGCGGGGAGCATAAAGATAAAGGATGCAATAACATAATGGCTGAACCTTATCTTTGTGAGTCCAAAGGCATAGTTTAAAAGATTAAAAGGGAATACAGGTATGAGCCGTGTTATTGCCACAAAGAGCCAGCCTTTTTTTTCCACCTCTTCATCTATGGTTTTAAACCTGCCTTTCAGGAGATTTTCAACAAAACCTCTGGCAAAATATCGGGCAATGAGGAATGCAATGGAAGCACCAATGGTAGCGCCAATTATAGCATATATTGTCCCGTAAAATGGACCGAATGCCAACCCACCTGCAATAGTAACAGGGATCCCCGGGAGAAAAAGACTTGGTGTGATGGAATAAATCAGGATGTAAACTAGGGGGCCCCACATGCCAAACCCCTTTACCCCTGTCTGAAATAAATCCTTATCAAGATACCTATCCAGACCTGTTAATCTTGTGAGGATAATGATGGTGAGCAATATGATAGAAAATCCAACAAGTTTAATAAAATTGCCGTTTCTGTTTGGCATAAGAAATGGAGAAAAGGGGGCAGCCTGACAATTCTACTTTCTTGCCATTGCCCATAGATTCATAAACATCTCAAAATATCCCAGTTGTAAATTTTCTTTTAAAAAATTTCCCTCCTGAATAACATGGGCAATCCTTGAAAGACTATATGCCCACTTGTGTTCATCAATTTCAGCAGAACTCACAAGCCTTAATTTTGCCATAAATCTCAAGAGTCCATCAGTCCATGCTGCAGGTGTTGTCATTATATAAATTCCACCTTTTTTTAAAATCCTATAAATTTCCTTTATGGTTCTAACCAATTTATCAAACTCAATATGTTCAAACACAGCAAGCATAGTTACAACATCAAAGTATTCATCTTGAAAAGGCAAAACATCTTCTTTTTCAATATCATGGTTAATAAAAGTAATTGTTGTTATCATTGAAACTTTTATAGTCATTCATGTTTTTAACCTTATCAAATCCATATTTTTCACTAAATTCAGTAGATAATAAAAAAAGCGGATAAAAACCACAGCCAATGTCTAATATCCGCCCATTTCTGGTAGATGGCGGTATAAGTCTATTTGCCAGATTACTTCTCTGGTGTGCAAGTAATTTTCCCAGAAGTCCATATCCTCTGGTTACATTTTTATTGAGTCTATTTTCCGTCATGAAAAATCCTATCTACAGCACTAGCGATAATCCAACTATCAGCAGGAGATAAATTATTATCTGCCTTTATTTATGCAGCAATCTCAATTGAATCTATGCTAAATTTAGTTGAAATTTAAGGTAGCGGCTCCTAAAATGGTGAAGTAATTTAGCTAAAAAAACAAACAACAAGAAAGGAGCCGGTATGAAAAAGGTATTACAAATCACATCAAAAAGCAAGGCAAGAAAGGCAGTATTGTCAAAAATCTTGCCCTTTGTCCGCCAATCTGTTATATTTTTTTAATTTCAAGTTTGTTCTCAATTGAGCATTGAGAAATTTTTCCTATTCAGGAGATGCTATGTAAAGATTACACCGATTATAAAGGCTGATTACACAGATTAAGGCAAAATAGTAGTTTTTAATCGGTGTAATCGTTTTTAAAAATCTGCGTAATCATCTATTAGGAGGACTAAATGTCTAAAATAAAAAAGGTTGTCCTTGCCTACTCCGGCGGACTTGACACATCTGTAATAATAAAATGGCTTGTTGAAAATTATGGATGCGATGTGATTGCATTTGCCGCTGATCTGGGGCAGGGCGAGGAACTTTCGCCTTTAAAACAAAAGGCATTAAAAACAGGCGCAAAAAAGATTTATATAAAGGATTTGAAAGAAGAGTTTGTCCGGGACTTCATATTTCCAATGCTTCGGGCTGGCGCTGTTTATGAAGGCAGATATTTGCTTGGGACATCAATAGCCCGTCCCCTCATTGCAAAGGCGCAGATGGATATTGCAAAAAAGGAAAAGGCAGATGCAGTTTGTCACGGCTCAACAGGCAAGGGCAATGACCAAGTTAGGTTTGAACTTACTTATTATGCAATAGACCCGCATATAAAGGTCATTGCGCCTTGGCGCGAATGGAAAATGAAATCAAGGACTGATTTGATTGATTATGCAGAAAAACACAGCATACCTGTTACTGCGACAAAGGCAAAGCCTTATAGCAGCGACAGAAATCTGTTTCACATAAGTTTTGAAGGCGGGATACTTGAAGACCCTTGGGCTGAGCCGCCGGAGGATATGTTTGTTTTAACTTTATCGCCTGAAAAGGCATCCAACAAACCAAGATATGTTGAGATAGATTTTGAAAACGGCAATCCAGTTAAGGTTGACGGCAAGAGATTATCGCCTGCAAAGTTGTTAGCGTTATTAAATAAAATTGGCGGCGAGAACGGCATTGGAAGGATTGACATGATTGAAAACAGATATGTTGGCATGAAGTCAAGGGGTGTTTATGAAACACCGGGCGGAACAATCCTCCATGCAGCAAGAAGGGCTGTTGAATCAATAACAATGGATAGAGAGGTAATGCACATTAGGGACAGCATGATTTCAAGATATGCTGAACTTGTTTATTACGGCTACTGGTATTCGCCTGAAAGAGAACTCCTTCAAAAATTGGTTGATGAGGCTGCAAAAAATGTGACAGGCACAGCAAGGATAAAACTTTACAAAGGCAATTGCGATGTTGTTGGCAGGAAATCTAAAAAAACTTTATATCATCCTGACTTTGCAACATTTGAAGAGGATGTTGTTTATGACCAGAAGGATGCAGAGGGGTTTATAAAATTGAATGCCTTGCGGCTGAAGATAAAGGCAATGGTGGAGAAAGGTTCACGCTGAAAATAGATTATAGAAAACTATGGCTTATAAAATAATACATGGCGATTGCAAAAAGGAACTTGATTATAAAAAGTTCAAGAAGGTTGACTTTTATAAAGGCATTGACCTGATATTTCTTGACCCTCCGTTTAATCAGGGCAAAGACTATGCAGAGCATAATGACAACCTTCCTGATGAAGTTTATTGGCACTGGATGCAGGATATATGCTCAAATATATATGAACTCACCTCTCAAGGCGGAGCAATATATTTTATGCAGAGGGAAAAAAACGCAGAATATGTATTAGAAGCCTTGAGAAAATCAGGATGGAATTTACAAAACTTGATAATATGGAAAAAGAAGAGTTCAGCAGTCCCGTGCAGTAATAAATTCGGCAAGCATTATCAGGTTATTGCCTTTGCAATAAAGGGCAAAAAACCCAGAGTCTTTAACAGACTTCGCATCAATCCTCCTTTGCCTTCCGAATATAAATTTGAACGGGAAAACGGCATGTATGCGACAGATGTCTGGGATGATATAAGAGAACTTACATCAGGTTATTTTGCAGGGGATGAAGCATTAAGAGGGGAACAGGGTGAAAGATTTCATAAACAGCAAGCCCCGTTAGCGCTTTTGTTAAGGATTATCCTTTCCTCAACAAATATAGGAGATACTGTTTTAGACCCATTTGCGGGTACAGGAACGACACTGGTTACTGCAGAACAACTCAAAAGAAATTCAATTGGAATAGAGGTTGATAAAAAAAATACAAGGTGTATTGAAGATAGGCTGGAAGATATTAGAGAGGCAGATGATATCCAGAAATATTACAGGGACTATAGATACACAGAGAATTTAGGACAGATATGGGAGATGGATATCAAAGGTAGTTTGAATGTTAGGAAAAATAAACAAGCCTATTTATTCAGGTAGAGTAAAAATGTATTCTATATATCATTTTTTAAAATCACTTGCTGCAAAAAAACACCTTTTAAACGAGGTTGAGAAACTAAGTGAGTTTCCATATGATACTGGATTATTGTCTTGCAGAAACGAAGGTCAATTTCCTGATATGGCAATCAGGGTCAATAAAACAAAAGAGAGATTTACCGGCGGCGAACTCATTGAACTAAAAGACAGCGATTCCTATACGGTCTCTTCATTTAATTCAACGATACCTACACGGAAAAAAGAAATATCACAAATAATAACAAGCGACAGCAGTATTATTAAGCAGCAGATGGAAAAGGCTGGGGATGATATTTACTCTCTGCCTGTTAGAGATGTATTTTATCTGGTGAGGGGCAGAAAGAAAGGGCATACTAAGGTTTGTTTGGTATATGGAAGTTTCTTTGAGACCATAGGTGTGGATAGTTTAATAAACCAGTCTTTTTCACAGGTTTTAGAAGAGCGGTTAAAAGAGAGCAAAATGGAAATTTCTGATGATTTAAAAAAATCTCTTCTTTCAATCTTTTCAAGGCAGGAGAATTTTAGCAAGGTCAGGAATGTTGAAAAGGCATCTGTCAAATTAAGATTCAGGGTTATGACAGAGGTTAAAGCCGAAGGGAATATTTTGAATCCTAAAAAATATCCTGAAATTTGTGATGACACATTAAATCTTGTTTTGCCTTGCCATTCTGATAAAGATGAAAATGATATAATTGGTAAAGCAAGGCATGTATTTGGCAAAAAGGTTTTTGATGAGTTTAAAGTTTTTAAAATCAAGCACCACTTTAATGGATATTTTCTTGTCTTTCAATCTTTGCTATCATAGAAACAATCTACTAAGTCGCTATCGTTTCTAGCAATGACGGCTTTTTCAACAACCTGTTAAAAGATGATGTTTGCGAAAGGAGTTGATTTTTGAAACTTGCACGATTTTTAAAAGATGATTTAATAAGATACGGCATTGTTGAAGGCGAAAATGTCATTGAGATAGAAGGCAGTATCTTTGGCAGTTTTAAAAAAACTGCTATTATCAGTAAACTCAAAGATGTCAAACTCCTTGCGCCTTGCGAGCCTTCAAAGATTGTGGCAATAGGCTTGAATTACAAGGCGCATGCTGCTGAATTTAACAAATCCCTGCCAGAAGAACCAATGCTTTTTTTAAAGCCGTCAACTGCTGTGATTGGAACAGGAGATGAGATTGTATATCCAGCGCATATGTCCCATCGCGTTGATTACGAAGGGGAACTTGCAGTTATTATCCGCAAAAAGGCGCACATGGTAAAAAAGGAAGATGCAAAAGAGTATATACTTGGTTATACCTGCATAAATGATGTTACAGCAAGGGATTTGCAGGGTAAGGATATACAATTTACAAGGGCAAAGGGCTTTGACACATTTGCGCCTATTGGACCATGGATAGAAACGGACTTAAACCCTTTAGATTGCCGCATTGAGACATTTTTGAATGAGGAAAAGAGGCAGGACACATCCACAAGCGATATGATTTTTGATGTTTATCATTTACTTAGTTTTGTATCTTGTGTTATGACACTTCTCCCCGGAGATGTGATTGCAACAGGCACCCCGTCAGGCGTTGGAAAGATGAAAACAGGGGATAAGATTGAGGTAAGGATTGAGGGGATAGGGAGTCTTGTAAATACAGTGAGCAGTGAGTAGTATAGCCGATTTATCGGCGTTTTTAAATACACCCAATAAATTGGGCAACTACAAGTTAATTTTAAAGGAGGTATTTAAGTGGCAGACAGTTACATTCAAAATCTCTTTGCCGAAAGAATCGGCGGAAGTAATTTTGGCAAAGAGACAAAGATCTATAAGTTTGAAAAAATCAAAAGGGCAAAGGCGCTTGCCCGCAAGAACCATCCAAATACAGAACTCCTTGATTTTGGTGTAGGTGAGCCGGATAAGATGGCATTTCCTATGGTAGTTGAGGCGCTGAAGATTGAATGTGCAAAACCTGAAAACCGGGGATATGCTGATAACGGCATACAGGAATTGAAGGATGCTGCTGTAAAATATATGGAAAATGTCTATGGAGTGCATGATATTAATCCTCAAACAGAGGTGCTGCATTCCATAGGGAGTAAACCAGCGCTGGCAATGCTCCCATCTGCATTTATAAATCAGGGGGATGCTGCCCTTGTAACCGTACCAGGTTACCCAATCCTTGCAACACATACAAAGTGGTATGGCGGAAGGGTTATTGCCCTCCCTTTAACGGAGGAGAATAATTTTCTACCTGTGCTTAAGGGTATAAAACCTTCTGCCCTGAAGAATGCAAAACTTTTATACATAAACTACCCAAACAACCCAACAGGTGCTGCGGCAACAAAGGAGTTTTTTGAAGAAGTTGTTGCATTTGCAAAAGAGAATAATATAGTTGTTGTCCATGATGCTGCCTATGCAGCATTAAACTTTGACGGCAAGCCTTTGAGTTTTTTGTCTGTGGCAGGCGCAAAGGATGTAGGGATTGAAATCCATTCGTTTTCAAAGGCATTTAATATGACCGGCTGGCGTCTTGCCTTTGTTGTTGGCAGTGAAAATATTATAAGCGCATTCGGTCATATTAAGGATAATTATGATTCAGGGCAGTTTATAGCCATACAAAAGGCGGGTATATATGCCCTTGAGCATCCTGAAATAACAGAGAAGATAGCACATAGATACAAGGTGAGATTAGAGATGCTCGTAGAGGCGCTGAACTCTGTTGGTTTTGACGCTAAGATGCCAAAGGGTTCTTTTTATCTTTATGTGAAATCACCCAGAGGTATCAGAAAAAACAGGAGATTTAAAAGTGCTGAAGATGCATCCGAGTATCTTATCACAGAAAAACTTATATCAACCGTTCCATGGAATGATGTAGGACATTATTTAAGATTTTCAGCCACCTTCATTGCAAAGAATGAAGAAGATGAAAGAAGGGTCATAGAAGAGATGAAAAGGAGAATGAAAGAGGTGGATCTGGAGTTTTAGAAACAGTAAGCAGTAAGCGGTGAGCAGTAAGCAGTAAAAACTGTTCACTGTTCACTGTTCACTGTTCACTGTATGATGCACACTGCCTTTTTAAGCATAGGTTCAAACATCGGTGACAGCGTTAAAAACTGTCAGAATACTATTAAATCTATTGCAGGACACGAGGAAATGGAGGTAATAAGGGTTTCCTCTTTTTATTCTACCGAACCATGGGGTGATATTGAGCAGGAATGGTTTACAAATTGTGTTGTAAAGATAAAAACTTCTTTACATGCATTTCAACTTTTAAGGCATTTGCAGCAGATTGAAAGGGATTTAGGAAGAGAGGAATTTGCAAAAGGTCTGCCGCGTGTTATTGACATAGACATCCTTTTCTTTGACAATGCAGTAATCGGAGAGACAATTTTGACCATACCACATCCGCACCTGCACAAGAGGGCTTTTGTTCTGGTTCCTCTCATGGAGACAGACCCTCTACACATACATCCAGTCATTAAAAAAAACATTAGAGAGTTAAATCAGGAATTGGAAGATAGAAAAAAAGTTATAAGGATTGAATAACCTGTATGCGTCTTATATTATATTTCATTCTGGGATTACTCATTTACAGTGTAATCAGGGCTTACTTTTTCCCTAAAAAAGAGACACCAAAACCAAGTGATAATGCAATCCAGCCAGATGATGACAGCGAGATGGTACTGGATAGGATATGCAACACCTATTTTCCAAAGGATTCTGCCTTAAGGGTCAAAGATGGCAGTAATATCCATTATTTTTGCAGCAATGCCTGCAGAGAAAAATATTTAAAAAGCCTTCGCCCCTGATTTTTTTCTACAATAATGCGGAGCCTCTTTATGCCGAAGAAAATTGTAGGAACCGCCCTACTTTTACCCCTTTTATTTATAAGTTGCCTGTCTTCTCACGCCCTTACCTCTGATACAAAAAGGGTTAGGGTCGCAGTCCTTCCATTTAATGACATTACATCATCATCCATCAATATAAAAATAGCATCCGTGTTCATGGCTGAACTGTCTAAAACCGATTTTATAGATGTGGTTCCTCTGGAGATTATAAGAAGAAATATAATGGCAATTGAACCCAATTTTCTCTGGACTGAACAGAGAGGCATAGAGAAAAGGGGAAGGATTGTATGGGATGTTGAACCAAAGGTTGTGGAAGAGATAGTTTTTAGAACTGGCGCTGATTACACGATATACGGGAGCATCTCATGGTTTAATACAAAGTGGAAGATAGATGCCTACCTTTCTGATAGTGATAAAAATGTCATACGGGTTTATAGTATTTACGGGGATAAGGAAGAGGAGGTTCCAGAAAAACTGGAGAATATATCCAAAGAAACAATACTCCTGCTTCAAAGGGAAACCATAGTAAAGGAGGCAGAGGAAGAGGTAAGAAGATACCTAGGCGGCACATATACACTTCCAATAGCAATTGAAAGGGTAGAGATTCTAGCAAGGTCTTTTTATGATTCTATTCCGCTGCATGCCATTCTTCTGAATTTGTATCTAAAAAATAAAATGGGTTATAAAGAAAAGGTTATAGATACAGGACTAAAGATTATAAAACTATATAATCCTTCTAATGACAGAGATACTAAATATCTCCTTTCCCTGAACCTTGACCCTTTTGATGCCGTTGCTAGTGGTTATGAAGAAAAAGAGGAGTTAAATAAGGCAGTAGAGATAAGAGAAAAGGCACTACAGGTCTTTCCACTTTATACTACCCGTCATAAGAGAGGGATAGGCATCGCTGCATATAATCTGGCTAAAGTTTATGAACAGAAAGGTGAAAAAGTGAAGGCACTACAGTATTATAAAAAGGCTATTCTATACCTCCCATCAGAATCTAACGAATTCCTTTCAGCAAAAGAAAAACTAAATCTTATTGAAAAGAGGTGAATCTCATCACGAAAAAACCATTCATAATAGATATTTTCCTATAATGGGTTTTAAATCTCTCTTTGTCTTTGCAGGGATTGCCTTTTTATCTGTTACAATTGCAAACTTCATTGCACTGGCGCATTTACACTTCCTTACAGAATCTATCTTCAAAACAGCATTTTTAATTATTGCCTTTGCATTTGCCACATTATTTTTAATTGTTTCTAAAACCATCTCTACTGTAACAGACCCTTCTGTCTCATGCCAGCAGTCATAATCTGTTGAAAGGGCAAGGGTCGCATAACAGATCTCTGCCTCCCTTGCAAGTTTTGCCTCAGGGATATTCGTCATGCCGATAACATCAACACCCCATTTTCTGTATATCGTTGACTCTGCCCTTGTTGAGAACTGCGGGCCTTCAATGCAGATGTATGTCCCGCCCTTGTGTGCAGTTATATTTAAATCCTTGCATACATCAAACAAGGTGCTGCTTAAATCATGGCATACAGGTTCTGCGAACTCCACATGCCCTACAATTCCGTTGCCGAAAAATGTATTTGCCCTCCCCTTTGTCCTATCAAAAAACTGGTCAGGTATAACGATATGCCCGGGTTTTATATCCTCCCTCATGCTGCCTACAGCAGATACAGAGATGAGCCATTCTACACCGAGTTTTTTCATGCCATATATATTTGCACTGAAATTGATTTCAGACGGGAGGAGTTTGTGCCCCCTGCCGTGTCGTGGCAGAAAGACCATCTTTACATCGCCAAGTTTCCCAATAATATACGGATCTGACGGGTTGCCAAAAGGGGTTTTCACCTTAACCTCTTTTACATTTTTCAAACCTTCCATTTCATAAAGCCCGCTCCCGCCTATTATTCCGACAATCTTTTCTGACATCTTAACCTCCGGTTATTTATGATACCTTTTGTTAGCATGTTTTTTCTAAATGGTCAAGGTGTTAAAGCGTGTTAAAGCGTGGAGTTTCCTTGGTTTTACACTTTTCGCCCATCGTTTTTAACTAAAAATAGACGGTTTGAGGCTGTGTCATAATTGGTAGTCGTAACCTTTAGGTTGCGCTGAGTGTCAATAAAATCAATAGGTTAAACGCAGGCTAAAGCCTGCGGCTACCATAAAAATGGGTTTATGACACA
>JACRPW010000010.1:16985-18290 GCA_016223005.1 Deltaproteobacteria bacterium
GGGTTTATGACACAGCCTCTTTGCCAGCGGGACATTCAGAAGTGCAAGGCTATACTTACTCTGGAGTGGAGGGATGAGATATTTCATTCCTGAACCATACGAGAAGCGCCAGACCTGGAATTGCAGACATGGCAGTTATAGAGAAAAATGTCTGCCAGCCGACCCATTCAACCATATATCCGGATGTTGGCGAGATAAATGTCCTCCCAAGCGCAGAAAAGGATGATAACAAAGCATACTGTGTAGCGCTGTATCTGTGGTTGCAAAGCGCCATAAGTAGGGCGACAAATGCGGATGTCCCCATACCTCCGCTTATGTTTTCAAATGCAATCGTAAATGCCAGCATCCCGTAACTCTTCCCAAACCATGCAAGGAGGATAAAAGCCAGATTGGACACTGCCTGAAGTACGCCGAATACAAGGAGTGAACGGAAGAGTCCGAGCCTGACCATGAGCGCCCCGCCTGCCAGAGCCCCTATAATCGTAGCGGCAAACCCAAACCCCTTGCTGATTGTCCCGACCTCCCCTGCTGTAAAACCCATACCCCTTATGAGAAAAGGTGTAGTCATAGTCCCTGCATACGCATCGCAAAGTTTATACAGAATTATCAGGAACAGTAAAACAAAGGCATTCCTGCGGGAGAAGAAATCCTCCATTGGTCCCCATACAGCCTCTTTCATGGTTTTGGGAGATAATGTATCATCAGGTTCATGACCAAAGATTGAAGCGCCTATGCCCATAACCATAAGTCCTGCCATTATAAAATATGTTGTCTGCCAGCCGATATAATCTGACAGAATAAGCGCTATTGCGCCGCCTATAAACAGGGCTATGCGGTAACCTGTAACAAACACACCTGCCCCGAATCCACGTTCCTTTTCATGAAGTATATCTGTCCTGTATGCATCCGCTACAATATCTTGAGATGCAGATGTAAAGGCAATCATCAGGGCAATAAATCCAATAACCCACAAGCCATCCTTCGGAGAATTTAAAGCAATTGCCAGAACGGCTATGATGATAGCAATCTGTGTAATAATCAGCCATCCCCTGCGTCTTCCAAAACCTGTCCCAGCAAGTTTCAAGCGGGGAAATGATGGCGTAAACCTGTCCATGATTGGAGACCAGAGGAATTTGATTGTATATGGAATGCCCACCAGAGAAAAGATGCCGATGGTGCGGAGGTCTATGCCCTCCACTGTCATCCATGCCTGCAAGGTCCCTGAAGTCAACACCAACGGCAGCCCTGACGAAAAGCCGAGAAAGAACAAGACAGGGATATTCCTGCTTGAGAATACCTGAATGT
>JACRPW010000010.1:18344-24980 GCA_016223005.1 Deltaproteobacteria bacterium
GAGAATACCTGAATGTATTGATTTAATCTCACCTGAACAATCCTTTCAACTTGTTTAACAGTGTAACTATAGCATAATGGCAATGGGCTTACATCAATTTTTGAATACACAATTCTTGAATACTATCCAAAACTTATAAAACCTATCAGTTGGATTGATTACAAGGGTTTACTATGTTTTTTTAATATGGTATATTAACCCAAAAAATGCAATGGGGGTATTCTTTGACAATAAAACAGGAGTATGATGCAGGTGCAATAAAGGTGCTTGGGGGCCTTGATGCTGTCCGAAAAAGGCCTGCAATGTATATAGGCTCTACAGGTTCTTCTGGTTTGCACCATCTAGTATATGAGGTGGTTGACAATTCTGTTGACGAGGCACTTGCAGGTTTCTGCAAAAATATTGAGGTTATAATCCATACTGACAACAGCGTTACAGTCATTGATGACGGCAGGGGTATCCCCACAAACATGCATAAGGAGAAGGGTAAGCCTGCTGCTGAGGTTGTTATGACAGAACTCCATGCGGGCGGCAAATTTGAGAACAAGGCATACAAGGTTTCAGGCGGGCTGCACGGTGTGGGTGTTACTGTTGTGAACTTCCTTTCAGAGTGGATTGAACTAGAAATCAAAAGGGATGGTCAGGTATGGGAACAAAGATATGAAGGCGGCAAACCTGTCTCGCCGCTTAAGGTTGTGGGCAAGACCAATAAGACAGGGACAAAGATAACATTCAAGCCTGACAATAAGATTTTTGAAACAATAGAGTTTAGTTTTGACACCCTTTCCCAACGTCTTCGTGAACTTTCGTTTTTAAATGCAGGACTCCACATATCCATCAAAGATGACAGGAGCGAAAAAAAGCATGAATTCCATTATACAGGCGGCATAAGATCATTTATTGAGCATCTCAACAAAAACAAGACACCACTGCACTCAAAGATAGTGTATATAGAAGGCTCACGCGAGGCAGTGCAAATAGAGATTGCAATGCAGTGGAATGAAGGATATACAGAAAACATATTCTCATTTGCAAATAATATAAATACAACAGAGGGCGGTACACACATGGTCGGGTTCAAATCCGCGCTTACCAGAACTATAAATAACTATACCTCTCAAAATAATCTTTTGAAGGGTGTAAAAGAAGGCATACAGGGCGATGATGTGAGAGAGGGACTTACCTGCGTTATAAGTGTTAAACTGCCAAATCCCCAGTTTGAAGGACAGACAAAGACAAAACTCGGGAACAGTGAGGTAAAGGGTTGTGTTGAGACACTGATAAATGAAAAACTCTCTGCATTTCTTGAGGAAAATCCTTCGGTTGCAAAAAAGATAGTTGCCAAGGCTGTAGAAGGCGCAATGGCAAGGGAGGCTGCAAGGAAGGCAAAGGAGTTAATAAGGAGAAAGGGCGCACTGGATACGGCAAGCCTTCCGGGAAAACTTGCAGACTGTCAGGAGACAAACCCGGCACTTTGCGAACTTTTTATTGTTGAGGGCGATTCAGCAGGCGGGTCTGCAAAACAGGGAAGGGACAGGAGAAATCAGGCAATCCTGCCTCTACGCGGTAAGATATTAAATGTTGAAAAGGCACGGTTTGATAAGATGCTGTCCAATGAAGAAATCGGCACAATGATTACTGCGCTTGGCACAGGCATTGGCAAAGAGGAGTATGAGATTTCAAAACTCCGTTATCATAAAATTATAATAATGACAGATGCTGATGTAGATGGCTCTCATATAAGGACACTCCTCCTGACATTCTTCTATCGCCAAATGCCGCAACTTGTTGAAAATGGATACCTATATATTGCCCAGCCTCCTCTTTTCAAGGTCAAAAAAAACAAGTTGGAAAAATATATAAAAGATGAGACAGACCTTACCTCATTTATTGTAGAGGCAGCAGCAGAGGGTTTAAAATTATATACAAAGGACAAGAAAAAAATCTTTCAGGGAAGAGACCTTTTCAATATTCTTAAAAAGATGGCTAAATTCCAGAGTATAATCAAAAGGATAGATCAAAGGAGAAAAGAGGGAGAGGTTATATCTGCTATAGGCATGGAGGATGAATTTAATGCAGATACCTTGAAAAATGAAAAGGCTTTACAAACAATCATGGTGGATTTAAAGACCTATTTGAATACACTGCGGCCTGATATTCAGCCAATTGAGTTTTCTATTGATACGGATATAGAGCATGACTGTTATATGCTGAAGTGTGCATCCCGAAAAAACGGTGCAGTGATTGAAACGGTCATTGACTGGGAATTTTTGCATTCACCCGAATATGCGGAGATCAGAACTCTGTCAAGGGAGTTAAAAAATATAGGGAGCCCACCATTTGTTCTGGAGGATGAAGAAGAAACAAAAACGATAAATACAGTGAAAGAGATTACAGAGCATGTCCTCTCCATTGGTAAAAAGGGGCTGTATATTCAGCGATACAAAGGACTTGGTGAAATGAACCCGGGGCAGTTATGGGAAACTACTATGAACCCTGAAACAAGGACGCTTTTACAGGTAAAGATTGAGGATGCTGTTGAAACAGACGAAATCTTCACAATCCTTATGGGCGACCAGGTTGAACCGAGAAGGAATTTTATAGAGGAACATGCACTTGATGTAGTTAATCTGGATATATAAAAAAAGGTAACTTGCAGAATCTTTAAGTCTTGAGTCTAGTGTCTGCTTTTAAAGGGTTTACTCATTCAGCATCTGTCTTGCCTTTTCAAACCCGATTTCAAGTGCCTTTTTATTCAAATCAAGAAATATCTGTGGAACCCTGCTCAAGACTGCCTTTTCAATCGCCTCATGAGAGACAACCTTTGTGAGTTCTGTTATGATACCAAGCGAAATTATATTTGCAACGATTGTCTTGCCGAGTTCATTCCTTGCAATGGATGTTATCGGCACACTGTAAACCTTGAAATCACCTTTAGGCACATCCTTTACCTCATCTGAATCAATCAAAAGTATTCCATCTTTTTTAACATCTTTATAATATTTATTGCATGCATCTTGTGTCATTGCAAGCATTGCATCAATGCTTGTAGCCTTAGGATAATCTATCTCATCATCGCTTATTATCACCTCGCTCCTTGATGCGCCGCCCCTTGATTCAGGTCCGTAAGACTGGCTCTGGCTTGCCTTTTTATCACTGTATATTGACGCAGCCTCTGCCATTATGATTCCTGCCAGTATCATGCCTTGTCCCCCTGACCCGCTGAACCTCATCTCGTATCTCTGTGCCATTTAAACCTCCAGAATTAGTTCGGAGTCAGGAGTTCGTAGTTCGGAGATAATGTTTTTACTTTTTTACTCCTAACTCTCAACTCCGAACTCATAACTGTATTTACTTCCCCTGTGCCTTTGCCATTAACTTTTCATATTCCTCGCAATATTCAGGTCTCTCTGATTTGTGCAAAACTCCCCTTAAAAGTTTTCCCTCAAGTTTTTCTGGAGGGAGTTTGTCCGCCTGCGAAACAGAAACAGTCCCGTCCTTTTCAACCTTCTCCATCATCTCAGATGCGCTCTTGAATTTGTTAAACCTTCCATAATATGTGGGGCATGAGTCCAGAATATCTAATACTGATGTGCCTTTGTGCATTATTGCGTCATATATGGTCTTTTCAAGTTCCTGCGCATGATATGCAGTTCCCCTTGCAACAAATGTTGCGCCTGCCGCCTTTGCAAGTTCGCATGTGTCAAATGTCGGCTCTATGCTTCCATATCTCGCTGTTGTCGCAATCATGCTTTGCGGTGTTGTGGGCGAGGACTGTCCGCTTGTCATGCCGTAGATATAATTATTATAAACCATGATGGTCAAATCCATGTTTCTCCTGCATGCGTGTATAAAATGATTGCCGCCGATTGCAAGCGCATCGCCATCGCCTGTAACCACGATTACCTTTAGTCTTGGTTTTGCAAGTTTAATCCCTGTTGCGCATGGAATCGCCCTTCCATGTAGTGTATGAAGCGTATTGAAATCAACATAGCCCGGCGTTCTGCTTGAACAGCCTATGCCTGAGACTATTGCAATATCATCCTTTTGCACCCCTGTTGCATCTATCGCCCGAATGAGACTTTTAAGCACCACCCCATGCCCGCACCCGGGACACCAGATATGCGGAAGTTTCCCTTTTCTCATATAAGAACTGTAATCAAACGGCGCCTTTTCTTTATATGGAACTGTTCTTGCTGCTGTTTGTGTAGACATTTCAATCCTCCTCATTTAATACAGGTTAAGGTTTAGGTTAAGAAAAAACAAAATCTCACTCTTAACCTTACCTTCAACCTTAACCTGCTTGTTTAATCCGCGACCAACCGCTCGCTCTTTTTTAGATATCTTGCAACAGCATATAGAAAAGTTACGAAAATAAATAATGCTGACAAAAACAGGAAAGCAGTCTTATTCATCTCACTGCCGTATCGCATATACTGGTTTTTTATTATGAGTAATATCATGCATACTACCCATGCATATGTTGTCCCATATTCTTTGACGATTAGACGTGCCCAGTTGAACTTCATGCCTTTGATGGTTTTTATTATCCCTGACAGATTAGGTATAAATCTGTTTACACCCTTTATGTATTCAATATACTCCTGCCCAAATTTGTTAGAGAGGTAATTTTCTTCTGCCTTTATAATAGCCATGTACATGACTATAAAGAGCGGGATGCCTGCAATATAAAATGGGATCGAATTTGCTGTAATGCCAAGCCCTATAACAATAAGGATATTTCCTACATATAAAGGATTTCTGCAATGGGCAAAAATCCCATCTTTCACGAGTGTTTCAGCATATACCTTTCTGTTTCTGCCGCCTCGTATGATATAAACAAGTCCTATGGTTAATGCCCTGATAATCTGCCCTGTTAATGCTATTGTAATGCCTGCTGCATATCTCCATTTTCCCAGATGTCCGCTGTCCATATAAGGTTTTGTGCCTAACACCAGCAGCACAAAAAATAACGGGAAGATAAGATTTCTATACTTGAAAATCAGATTGCCGAGTTTCACCATAAGTATTATTTCACTGCCACCATTCCGCAGAAATTGTACCACTTGAAAAAAACATCGCAGTATCTGAACCCCTGATTGAGCAGAAGGTCCCTGTTTTCCAGCAGTTTATAAGGGACGAGGACGTTTTCAAGCGCCTCTCTCTTCTGTGCAATCTCCAATTCGCTGTATCCGTTTCTCTTTTTAAAATCATAGTAATATTTTATAAACTGCCTGTTAAAAAGCGAATCCTCTCCAAGCACTTTTTCAATAAGAATAAAACACCCGTTATCGTTCAGTCCGTTGACAATGCCCTTTATCAATTTTTCCCTATATAAGGGTCTGATAAATTGAAGGGTAAGCACCATAATAATACACGAGGCATTCTCTATGCTTATACCATTATTCAGGTCTGCACATACCAGTTCATATTCTCCTTCAAAATTATTTTCAGAAAGGGTTTTTCTGCATCTTGCCAGCATCTCTTTAGAGTAGTCTATACCAATATATTTAACCTTGCTGCCGATAGTCTTATTGAGATTAATAAGTGTTGTGCCGGTAGAACAACCCAGGTCATAGATATTTGTCCCTTCTGCTGCAAAATCTAAAGATATTTCAGTTATCATTCTCTGAATCTCCTGATAGAAAGGAACTGAACGATTCAGCATGTCATCAAATACACTTGCGACATTTTCCCCAAAATTAAAATCTGCAATTAAGCCCATTTTATCATTAAATATTTTGTCTTTTGCCATTTTAAAATTCCCAATTTCCAATTCGACATTCGCAGAATGTCGCTTATCCGTCTAGCATATCCCTTTCTATCAAAACCTCGCTGGGAATAACTGTCGGCTCAACCGGCTTGCCTAATATAGCGTTCATGATTTGCTTTGGGTGTATTGGGTCTGTATCAACCCGGAATAGACCTCTTACATCGCACTGACCTTTTGATGCCCTCTGAACTTCATAAAATACCTGCCCTAGATTCATCTCAGGCACTATTATTGTCTTAACTTTTTTTGCCATCTCTTCTACTGCGTCATCTGGAAAAGGCCATATAGTCAGCGGTCTTAACAACCCAACCTTAATGCCTTTGCTTCTTAATTCCTTGACAGCAAACTTTGCGCTCTTTGCACATACGCCGTATGCAAAGATGCCGATTTCTGCATCGTCAAGATAAAACTCTTCGTTCTTGCAAATGGTTTCTTTATTCCTATCTATCTTATGGACGAGCCTCTCATTGGTCTCGTGAATTAGTTTTGTATTGCTTGTCGGGAACCCGTCTGCTGCATGATAAAGCCCTGTAACATGAAACCTATGACCATCTCCATACGCAGCAAGCGGCGCCACCTTGCCTTCATTTACCTCATATGGTTTATACTCAGAAGGGGCGCAGTCCGGCTTTTTCCTTTCAATAACATGGATATCGCCGGGCTCAGGCAAAGTAACCGCCTCCCTCATGTGTCCTATAACCTCATCGTAAAGCAAGATTACAGGCGTCCTGTATGTCTCTGACAGATTGAATGCTCGTATTGTTTCATACAGCAGTTCTTGGCCAGATGAAGGGGTTAAGACAACAATAGTGCCTGAGATGAATCTAGGGCAGGTATTTTATGAAGTTCAGAGGGCATCAAAA
>JACRPW010000011.1:0-41369 GCA_016223005.1 Deltaproteobacteria bacterium
GTGTTGAAAACAAGGTTGTTTATTTTATGGGCATAGACAAGGCAAGGTTTAGAAAACCTGTAATGCCGGGGGACAGGGTTGAACTTGTGTTGAATGTTATAAAAAACAGGGGTGATATATGGGTTTTCAGGGGTGAGGCTTATGTTGATGGAAAACTTGCAGCAGAGGCAGAGATTATGGCAACAATAATGGAGAGGGGATAAATTATACAAATTCAAAAATCAAATATCAAAAGTCAAAATTAAGGAAGTAAAGAATGAAGGACAAAAAAAGTATAAAGATACATCCAACTGCCATTATACACCCAGATGCAGAGATAGGAGATAATGTTGAAATAGGCGCATACTCAATTGTCGGCGGAAATGTAAAGATTGGCAGCAATGTCAGGATATGTCCCCATGTTGTTATTGAAGGGTGGACAGATATTGGGACTAACTGTAAAATCTTTCAATTTACCTCCATAGGTGCACCGCCACAGGACCTGAAATTCGGCGGCGAAAGGTCAGAGGTCATAATAGGTGAGAATAATACTATCAGGGAATTTGTTACAATAAACAGGGCAACTTTGCACGGCGGCGGAAAGACAGTTATAGGCAATAATAATCTTCTCATGGCATATGTCCATGTAGCACATGATTGCAAAATCGGAAACAGTAACATCCTTGCTAACGCAGCAACCCTTGCCGGACATATTGAGGTCTTTGACCATGCTATTATAGGCGGGCTTGTTGCAATACATCAATTTGTGAGGATAGGCTGTTATTCAATTATTGGCGGTGCATCAGCAGTAACACATGACATACCTCCGTATGTCATGGCAGTTGGCAATCGCGCAAAACTTTATGGGCTAAATAAGATAGGACTTAGACGGCATGGTTTTCCCCGTGAAGAGATAACAAATCTTAAAAAGGCATATGACATAATCTTTAGAAACGGATTGGGACTTAAAGATGCCCTGGAAAAGGTTGGTAAAGATATCAAGAATTCTGTGCATATAAAAAACCTGATAGAATTTATTAAAAATTCAAAGAGGGGTATAACAAGGGCAAAACCTACTAGCAGAGAAGAAGGGGCAGATGAAATTGAAGAAGATTAAGGTTGGTGTTGTTGGCGTTGGTTATCTGGGCAGGTTCCATGCAGAGAAGTATTCAAACATTCCAGAGGCTGAACTGGTTGGTGTTGTTGATATTGATAAGGGGGCAGCGGACGAAACAGCATCAAGGTTTAATACAAAGGCATACTATGATTACAGAGACCTCATTGGCAGGGTAGACGCGGTAAGTATTGTTGTTCCTACACATCTGCACCATGCTATCGCAAAGGCATTTATCAATAACAAGATAGACTGCCTTATAGAAAAACCTATTACAGCCACAATTGAAGAGGCAGATGACCTTATAGAGTTATCAGATAAAAATGGGGTTCTGCTGCAGGTGGGACACCTTGAGAGATTTAATCCTGCGATACTTGCACTGGGCAGCAATGTTGACGACCCCATGTTTATTGAGTCTGACCGTCTTGCACCATTTAATATAAGAGGGACTGAGGTGTGCGTTGTGCTGGACTTAATGATACACGATATTGATATTATATTAAATTTCGTAAATGCCGATGTTAAAAAGATAGATGCAGTTGGAGTGCCTGTTATATCAAGAGAGGTTGATATTGCAAATGCAAGGATTGAGTTTGTAAACGGCTGTGTTGCAAATGTTACTGCCAGCAGGATTTCAAGGGAAAAACTTCGCAAGATGCGTATATTTCAGCACGATTCATACATATCTATTGATTATATTCAGCCAAAGATAACTGTCTTGAAAAAGAATATGAAAGAAGGTTCAATCATTCCTGAAATATTTGAAGACAATATAACAATGGAAAAGGGGGATGCCCTTATGTCTGAGATAAAGGCATTTGTGAATTCAGTTGCATCAAGAAAATCGCCGATTGTTACAGGCAGAGACGGCAAAAGGGCATTAGAAGTAGCAATTAAGATAAAGGAATGTTTGAATAAAACAGGCAAAAAGACAGGCTATGGGCTATAGGCAATAAAAGCAGGCAATAGGCAATAGGCTATGGGCTATGGGTTTTTATCCTATTGCCTCTAGCCCATAACCCATAGCCTGTATCTATAACCTATTATGAAAAAACTTCTAATAGTTGCAGGTGAGGCATCAGGCGACCTGCACGGTGCAAATCTTATAAAATCCATCCTTGAGATAGACCCAAAAGTCAGACTTTACGGCATAGGCGGGAGCCGAATGCAGTCCCTTGGTTTCAATGCTGTTTTTGACACAAGAGAACTTGCTGTTGTTGGTATAGTTGAAGTATTAAGCAAACTTCATACAATCAAAAAGGCTTTTAACAAATTAAAGGCGCTCCTTGAAGATGACAGTCCTGACATTGTGATATTGATAGATTATCCTGAATTTAATCTGCGTTTTGCAAAGGAGGTCAAGAAGAAAGGCATTCCTGTAATATACTATATAAGCCCTCAGGTCTGGGCATGGAGAAAAGGAAGGGTAAAAAAGATTGCAAGACTTGTTGACAAGATGCTGGTCATCTTTCCATTTGAAGTAGATATTTATAAGGATGCAGGCATGGATGTTGAGTATGTGGGGCATCCGCTTGTGGATGAGGTAAGGTGTAAGTTTTCAAGAAATGAAGCGAGGAAACATCTTGATATTCAAGAAAACAAAACTATTATAGCCGTTGCCCCGGGAAGCAGGATGAGTGAAATCAGAAATCTATCTCAGGCAATAATGGGTGCAGTAAGGATGATAAAAAGAGAGATTCCTGATGCAGAGTTTATACTTCCACTTGCCAATACCCTTGACCGTAGGGTTGTTGAATCCTTCTTTCATGCAGCGGATATCCATATTAAAATATTTGAAAACAGTATGCATGAGGTAGTGCTTGCAGCAGATGCAGCAATTGTTGCATCAGGCACTGCAACCCTTGAAACAGCCATTCTGGAGACACCCATGGTTGTTATTTATAAGGTCTCTCCGCTTACCTATTGGTTCGGAAGGATACTTATAAATCTTGATTGCGTCAGTCTGGTAAATATAGTTGCAAACAAGAAGGTTGTGCCTGAACTGATACAATGGAATGCAAACCCTGATAATATTGCACATGAAATATTAAAGATATTGAAGGATAAAGAGATTTATAATAATATACTTGCAGGTCTTCAGACAGTGAAGGAAAGACTTGGCAGAGGCGGGGCATCAAAAAGGGCGGCAGAAATCATTTATGAAACTCTATTTTAAAATTCTAAAATTTGTTGTGCCGCACTGGTTTTATCTTGTATGTGCAGTATTATGTATGGCAGTCCTTGCATTTTCAACAGGCGCAATGGCATATCTCATTGGTCCTGCGATGAAATTCCTCTTCACAAATGAGAGTAATGATATTCTAAAATTTGTGCCATCGGGATTTATAAATTTTGACAAGGCAAGGAAGATATATGTAATCCCTTTACTTATTATAGCACTTGCGATTGTAAAGGGTTTTTCATTTTTCGGTCAGGCATATCTGATGGGTTATATCGGACAACGTGTTGTTCTGGATATAAGGGAAAAACTCTACAGGCAAATATTATTACTTCCTGTTCCATTTTTTACAAAAACCCATACAGGCACACTCATATCAAGGGTTACAAATGATGTAAATCAAATACAAAGTACAGCCGCAGAATCCTTTGCTGCACTGATACGTTCAACCTTGTCTATAATAGCCCTTACATCAGTTATCATAATACAGGATTTAAAACTTGCTATGGTGGCGCTGATTGCATTCCCATTTGCTATCTATCCCTTAATAAGATTCAGTAAAAAGATACGTAAGGTGAGCGCGCAAGGGAATGTTACTATGGGGACAATTACATCTCTGCTTCAGGAGGCAATATCAGGAATAAGGATAGTAAAGGCATTCTGTATGGAATTATATGAGGAACTCAAGTTTAAGAAAGAAAGTGAAAGATTAAATAAACTGCAGATGAAGGGGATTCTGGTAAGATCAATATCTCCTCCTGTAATGGAGATGTTTGGTGTAATCAGTTTTGCCTTAACAATCCTATATGCCTCTTCCCGCATAGAAAATGGAGATTTAAGACCCGAAGGGTTCATATCATTTTTTGCTGCTGTACTTATGCTCTTTCAACCTATAAAGGCACTTAGCGGCGTAAACTTAAACATACAAAAGGGGCTTGCTGCTGCCTCAAGGGTGTTTGAAATATTTGATATTAAGGAAGAGGTAATAGACAAATCTGATGCCATGGTATTGAAAGATACAATAAAGGAAGTTGAGTTCAGGGATGTATCCTTCAGATATGGTGAAAACTGGGTTCTTAGGGGAATCAGCACGAGGGTCAAAAGCGGTGAGGTTATAGCGATTGTAGGCACAAGCGGAGGCGGCAAGACAACCCTTGTAAATCTGATACCAAGGTTTTATGATGTGCTGGATGGTTCAATTATGATAGATGGGGTTGATATAAGGGATATTAAACTCAAGTCACTGCGGGAACATATAGCCATCGTTTCCCAGCAGGTAATCCTGTTTAATGATACAGTAAAGAGAAATATTGCATACGGAGATTTTGCTAAAGCAGATGAAGAGATAATCGCATCTGCAAAGGCTGCCAATGCCCATAATTTTATAGAAAAACTCCAGCATGGTTATGACACCTTCATTGGAGAGGGCGGTATAAGGCTTTCTGGTGGAGAAAGGCAGAGGCTTTCCATTGCAAGGGCAATACTAAAGAATGCACCTATCCTGATACTTGATGAGGCAACATCATCCCTTGATACCGAGTCAGAGATAGAGGTTCAAAAAGGGCTTAATAACCTTATGTATGGCAGAACAACACTTGTGATAGCACACAGACTCTCTACAATAAGGAATGCTGACAGGATAATAGTTCTGGCAGGTGGCACAATAAAGGAGCATGGCAGACACGACGAACTGCTGAAATTAAACGGTGAATACTCCCGTATCTATAATATGCAGTTTCATGACACAAGGGAGAATCTCTTAAAAGATGAAAGGGCATGGGTATAATATGAGAGGGTTATCAGATAAAATTGTAGTGTCTGTTCTGCCATATCTTGTATATCTCATTATAAGATTTCTGGAAAAGACCCTGAGGATATCTTATGTAAATTTTGAAGGGATATGGAAACACTGGGAAGAGGGTAGAAAGTGCATAATTACATTCTGGCACGGCAGGCTGCTGCTGATGCTGATATTTCTATGCAGATACTCTTCAGGAACAACAGCACTTGTAAGTCAACATAGAGACGGTGAACTCATAAGCAGGGTTATAAAGAGATTTAATATAAGTTCAGTAAGAGGTTCATCTACAAGGGGCTGGCTCTCAGGTGTAAAGGGGCTTTTGAGAGAGGCAAAGAAAGGTAGAGACCTTGCGATTACACCTGACGGACCAAAAGGCCCCAGATATATTGCCCAGCATGGCATCATAAATATTGCAAAAAACACAGGACTGCCCATATTCCCCATGACATTTTCTGCTTCAAAAAAAAAACCTTAAAGAGTTGGGATGCCTTTATAATCCCGTATCCATTTTCAAAAGGTGTCTTTATCTGCGGTGAGCCGATTACTGTAGATGCTGGTTCAACCCCTGAAGAGATAGAAGAAAAAAGATTGCATCTAGAAAAGATACTTAAAGAATTAACTGAAAGGGCAGACAGTTACTTTCAGTAAGCGGTGAGTAGGCGAGAAAGGCAGGAAAGGCGAGAAAGGGTTTTAGCATTTCTTGCATTACCTCATTTCTCGCATATTACCGCTTACTGCTTACTGTTCACTGTTTACTGACATATGTATCTCCTCTACAACATCCTCCTTCATATATCCTTTATCCTTCTCCTCCCGTATTTTCTATTCAAGATAATCTTTATTGGTAAATACAGAGAAGGCATCTCTGAAAGATTTGGTTTTATACCAATAGGAAAAGTGTCTTCTGATAAAAAAAGGCTCTGGTTCCATGCAGTATCTGTAGGTGAAACCAAGGCAGTCATGCCGCTTATAAAAAGGCTCAAGGCAGTAATGCCTGATATAGACATAATATTTTCAACAACCACCTCTACAGGTAATGAAATAGCAAGGTCATATCAATTTATTGATTCTGTTATCTATTTCCCGCTGGACTTTTCGTGGGCAGTCAAACGGGTGATAGATAAAATAAAACCCATTGCATTTATAGTAGTAGAAAAAGAGGTATGGCCCAATATATTGAATATACTGGGCAGAAGGAATATCCCTGTAATAGTCGTGAACGGCAAGGTTTCCAACCGCTCGTTCAAAAGATATAATCTTTTTAGATTCTTCTTTAAAAGGGTCTTTAAAAATATATCCTTTTTCTGTGCCCAGAGAATCAAAGATTATGAAAGGATAACTGCCCTTGGGATTGAACCTGAAAGGGTATCCATCACAGGCAATGTAAAGTTTGATATGGAAACCTCTGAACTTACTGATGATGGGAAAAAGTCTATTATGCAGGCACTTGGCATAAAAACCTCTGATACGGTCTTTATTGCAGGAAGCACACATAGAGGGGAAGAAGAGATAATTTTGGATGCCTTTGATAAATTAAAAAGAGAGATGCAAAATTTAAAACTCATAATAGCACCAAGGCATCCTGAAAGGTTTAAAGAGGTTGAAGATTTAATAAGGGCAAAAGGCTTTTCTATATTAAAAAGGTCTGAAACTCTCCGCTCTCCGCTCTCCGCTCTCCGCTCTTTTGATGTCATCCTCCTTGATACAATGGGAGAACTTGGCATGATATATGCCCTTGCATCAGCAGCCTTTGTAGGAGGCAGTTTCTTAAGCGATGTAGGTGGACACAACCTCCTTGAACCTGCACTCTATAAAAAACCCGTATTGTTTGGACCTTACATATATACATTTTCAGAAGGTGCAGATATACTCACAAAAGGCGGCGGAGGTATAATGGCAAAAGACAGAAAAGGACTGGAAGAAAGATTGAAGCAGCTGTTTCTGCACCCTGACATAGCACAGGAGATTGGGAAAGCAGGTTATGTGATACTTCAGGCAAACAGAGGTGCCACAGAAAAAAGCCTTGCAGTGATAACAAAGATGTTGGACAGCAGATGATATTATGCACTTAATCAAATACATAGACGGCACATATAATTCCTTTCTCGCAAAGATATTTCTCTTCCCCTTATATATTATTTCTCTTATTTATGGTCTTATTATAAGGATTAGATTTTTTTTCTACACTACAGGCACTTTTAAAACAAGGCAACTCCCTTACCCTGTCATATCTGTTGGAAATATTACTGTAGGCGGAAGCGGCAAGACACCGATGACAATATATCTTGCAAGAAGATTGACCGAAAAAGGCAAAAAGGTAACAGTAATAAGCCGTGGTTATAAAGGTAAAAATAAAGGTGTGGGCATTGTCTCTGATGGTCAAAATATCTTCATGAATCCAGAAGAGGCAGGTGACGAGCCTTTTCTGATTGCAAGTAAGGTAAAAGACTGTCCTGTAATAATCGGCAAAGACAGGTATAAGGCAGGGCTTCTGGCAGTTAAAAGATTCAAACCTGATTTAATAATCCTTGACGATGGTTTTCAGCAGTTCTCCCCTGTTTATCCTCGACGATGGGTTTCAGCACTGGAAACTGTACAGGGACCGGGACATTGTGCTTATTGATTCAATCAGGGGATTCGGCAACGGACACCTCCTCCCGAGAGGTATATTGAGAGAACCTGCAAGCAGTTTGAAGAGGGCAACACATATCCTTATCAGCGGTGATGATGGAAAAGAGATAGTTGATAAGATTGCCTTATCCAATATAAACAGCATTAGGTCATTCAGGTATGTTCCAACAGGCATTGTCAACCTTACGAATAATACAAAGTTTCCTATTGACTGTCTGAAAAATAAAAAAGTGCTTGCATTTTCAGGGATAGCAAACCCTGTCTCTTTTTTTATAACCCTTAAAAATACAGGTGCTATAATAAAAAATACCTTTGTTTTTAAAGACCATCATAGATATACGATAAAAAATTTAGACAATATTAAAAGAGATTCCTGCGGCACTGCTTATATAATCACTACAGAAAAGGACAGCGTAAAGATAAAAGATATTCTTCCATCTGATATGGATGTTTATGCCATGACAATAGATATTGTTATTGATAATGAACAGGAATTTTTAACGCAGATATGTTAAAAACAGTTTATGTATTTCTTTATCTTGAAAACTCTGGGTTTTATTGTTGGTCTTCTGCCTCTTTCATTTGGAAGATTACTTGGGAGGCTGGTATTTTATATTGATAAAAGCCGTAGAGAGATTGCCGTAAAAAATCTTGAAACAGCATTCGGTAAAGAAAAGGATTCTATAGAAGTATATAATATTGCACAAAGGGTCTTTGAAAATCTTGGAATGAACCTGATAGAGTTTTGCAGGATACCCCGACTAAGACCAGAAGATATTCATAAAAATATAAAAGTTACAGGTTTTGATAATTTCCTAAACGTTTATAAAAAAAAGAAAGGGGTATTATTTCTAACCGCCCATTTTGGCAGTTGGGAACTATTAGCAGTTGCCCATGCCTTGAGAGGCTATCCATTGAATGTGGTTGTAGGGGAACCTGACAGCCCAATATTTTCCAGATTTGTAAAATATGTTAGGACAATATGCGGCAACAAAATGATAGATAAAAATTCACAAATGCGAGGACTCTTAAATGCCCTTAAACATGGTGAATGTGTCGGTGTCCTCCTTGACCAGAATGTTACATGGAGCGAAGCCGTATTTGTTGGATTCTTCGGAAAACTCGCTGCAACAAATAAGGGGCTTGCACTTCTTGCCATGAGAAGTGATGCACCTGTCCTACCTGCATTTATAATCAGAAAGGATAATGGAAAACATGAGATGTTTTTTGGTGAAGAAATCCCTCTCCATATTACTGGAGATAAAAAAACTGATGTTCTGACAAATACCGCAAGGTTTACAAAGGTAATAGAGAATATGATAAGGAAATATCCTGACCAGTGGTTCTGGGTGCATCAGAGATGGAAATCAAGACCTGAAAATGACCCGAATAAGGGTAAAAGAAGCGAGGCAATATTTATGGGAGAAGAGAATGGGCAAACTTGACATATTAGACTCTTTAAAACTAACTGCCAAAGATATATTTTTATGATACAGTCCTTATGCAGATGCTGCGGCTAAAAGGATTGCAAAGAAGAACTCATAAAGGAGATGATATGTATTCTTTTAACATCACAGAATTTTTTATAAAGGGCGGGATATTTATGTATCCCATAGCGGTATGTTCTGTCATATCGCTGGCAATTTTTATGGAAAGGCTTTGGAATATAAGAAGGAAAAAGATTATACCTGATGGTCTTTTAGATAGGATAGATAATTTTCTAAATGATGGCAAGACAGGTGAGGCAATGGGTTTTTGTGAAAACCAAAATTCACCGCTGGCACGGATATTTCATGCAGGGGTAAAAAACAGAAGTAAAAACAGGGAGACATTAAAGGCGATGATGGAAGAGACCGGAAGAAAAGAGACTGTCAGATTGTTTAAGAATGTTGAGGCATTATCCACCATTGCAAGCATATCCACGCTTCTGGGTCTCCTTGGGACCATATCAGGCATGATAAAGATATTCAGTGTAATATCCCAGCAAACAGTTGTAAACCCCACAACCCTTGCAGGCGGTATATCCGAGGCACTTAATACAACAGCATACGGTCTGACTGTGGCAATCCCTACTATAATCTTTTACAAATATCTCTACAGCAAGGTAAACAGCCTTGTCCTTTCTATGGAAGAATACTCTCTCCATATACTTGAGATTCTGAAAAAGGATTAAACCATGCATTTTAAAAGACCTGAAAGAAAAGAAATAAGCCTTGACATGACCCCGATTATTGATGTGGTCTTTAACCTTCTCATATTCTTTGCCCTTTCATTTAACTTTGGCATAACACTGGGGATACAGGTAAAACTCCCGCCTGCAAAGGCAGATGTCCTGAAGCATGAGAAAAAGGAGGTTATTGTTGTTGTGACAAGGGACGGCAGTATATTCATGGAACAGAAAAGGATGGAATTGGAGACACTCTTGTCTAAATTTAAAAACCTAATGCGTGATAATCAGGATATTTCATTAGTGATTCAGGGAGATGAATCTGCTTTATACGGCAGGGTTGTGAGGATTATAGACATGGCAAAGAGGGCAGGGATAACAAAGATTGCAGTTGCAACAAGACCTGAAGAATAAAGGTTTAAGGTCATCTTAAGCCCAGTTCGTATTTGATTATGCTCAATATGGCAATAGCGGCTGTCTCAGTTCTTAAGATATTACTAAATAATCTGACAGGCAGGAATCCATGCCTTTCTGCTAAGAGAATCTCCTCTTCTGAAAGACCGCCCTCTGGTCCAACGACAACTATTATACCCGGATAGTTCGAACCTTTAATGGTGTTAAGAATCTCCTTTAGCAGCAAGTCATTGGCATATTCCCATAGGATAATCTTTAAATATTTGTCCCAGCCAGAAAGCATTTCATCGTAAGATTTTACAGGTTCAATCTTCGGAACTATACTCCTTTCGCACTGTTTTGCTGCCTCAATGGATATCTTCTGCCACCTTTCAATCTTTTTGCCCTCCTTATCATCCTTGAGTCTTGGAACTGTCCTTGCTGTAGTAAAAGGTATTATTGATGCCGCACCAAGTTCTGTTGCCTTCTGGATTATCATATCCATCTTTTCGCCTTTTGCAATCCCCTGTGCAAGAACTGTTTTGAATCCTTTTTCACCTGCTGGAACTAACCTTTGTTTTATGGATGCAAGTGCCTCTCTTTTACCGATTGTTTTTAATTCTGCAAGAAAGTCATTGCCTTTGCCGTCAAAGACACTTATCTCTTCACCCACATTCAGGCGAAGGACATTCTTGAGGTGGTGAAACTGCTCACCTGTAATAATGATATTCTGTTTGTCAGGATTTATATCTTCTATGAAAAACCGGGGAGATCTATGGGGATGCATAATTTTTTGCCTTTACCATTTTAACTGCTGTTTCTATTGCACATATCATGCTGTCGGGTTTTGCAATCCCTTTCCATGCAATATCATATCCTGTTCCATGGTCAACAGATGTCCTTATAATAGGCAGTCCCAGAGTTATATTCACACCATCTTCAAAATGCAGAAGTTTTAATGGTATGAGTCCCTGGTCATGATACATGCATACAACTGCGTCAAATTCATCTTTTTGAACTGCACGAAAAAAGATTGTGTCAGGGGGAAGGGGAGGGGAGACATCTATACCTAATGCGGATGCCTTTTTTACAGCAGGCATGATTATACTCTTTTCTTCTATGCCAAAGAGCCCTCCTTCACCTGCATGCGGGTTTAATGCACAAACACCTATCCGCGGTCTTTTAATCCCGAAATATTGTTTTAAGGATTCATTTGTGATGCAGATTGTCTTTAAAATGTCTTTTGTTTTTAATAAATTTGGAACATCTCTGATTGCCTCATGTATCGTAACAAGGGATACCTTTAGTCTTTTACCTGCAAGCATCATTACATAATCTTTTGTATTGGTAAGATGGGCAAGATACTCTGTATGTCCATGAAAAGTGTAGCCTGCCCTGTTTATTGCCTCTTTACTTATTGGTGCTGTTACTACAGCATCTATACCGCCGTCCAAAACCATCTTGACAGATTGTTCAATATAGTTCATTACTGCCTTCCCGCAGGCATTGTCAGGACTGCCGGGTTTTAGTTTTCTGGGATTTAGCGAGGAGAGGTTTATTATATTGGGTTTTGAGTTTTGGATTTTGAGTTTTAAGTTAATGTATTTCAGGACTGCCTCATCACCAAATATCACAGGCTTGCAGATTTTTTTAATCTTCTGATTTGAGACTGCCTTTAAGACTATCTCTGGTCCGACCCCTGCAGGGTCACCCATTGTAATACCGATGATTGGTTTCATAGAAAGACAGGTTTTAGGTTCTAGGTTTCAGGTTTCAGGTTTTTTTGACACCTGACACCTGACACCTGTTTTTACAGCCTTACCTCTATATGGGCAGTGCTTTTTTGTTCCTCAAGCCATAGTTTATATCTCTCATCAACTATATTACGGTAAAGTATATTTTTTATATCTTCTTTGACTGCCTCCAGAGGTCTTACCTCCTTTTCCTTCTTTTCCAGAAGTTTGATTATGTGCAAACCTATCTTTGAACGAATTACACTGCTTGTCTCACCTGCATTTAAACCAAGTACTGCCTTTTCTATAGAAGGGTCTATCTCGCCTGCCTTGAGAAAACCGATATCTCCCCCATTTTCAGGACTTGGTCCCTGTGAATACTTAAGGGTAAGTGTTACAAAATCCTCTCCATTCCATATCTTCAGGAGTATCTCCTTTGCTATCTGCTCTATATACTGCCTTTGTGCGATGGTTGCATTTGGCGGCATTGCCAGAAAGATATGATAGAACCTAAATCTAATAGGTTCGTAAAACCTTTCTCTGTTTTGTATGTAGTATGCCTCAATATCCTCATCTGATATGGTTATCTTTGAACGGAATTCCTTGCCCATAAACTTCATCTGTCTTATCTGGTCTTTTAATTGATTTCTGTATTCCTTATATGTCAGTCCGTTTGCTGCAAGTGCGGTTAAAAGTGTATCGTGGGTCAGATTATTTTCTTTTTTTACATCATCTATGGCATTATCAATCTCCCTTTCGCTTACTGAAATGCCTGTCTTATTTGATGCCTGTTCAACAAGTTTTCTCTCTATTAACTGGTCAAGTGCCTTGCTTCTTACTTCCGTTACCATCTTCTTCTTTTTAGGACTAGAGATATTTTTAAGTTCGTCCATGCTTATAGACGAAGCAGCATTTAACTCTGACAAGGTTATTATGCTGTCATTGACTATAGCCACAACCTTATCCACTACATCGGCGTTGGCTTGGCTGCATAGGAAAAAAACAGAATATAGGATATAGATGCTTAATTTGAAATTTATTCTCACAGTAGTTCCTCCCTTATATCTATCGTTGCATTATTTTTTAACTCTTTTATCCATTTCTGAAAAGATTCATTAGCCTTTGTCTTTCTTAGTTTTTCAGCAATATCGTTTTTAACTTCATGCAGTAACAAATTTTTAGCCTTTGTCCTTTCATCCACACGGAATATATTGTATCCATAAGGTGTTTTGGTGATGCTGCTTACCTTTTTTATTGGCATTGAAAACAGGACATCCTCAAATTCTTTAGGGAGTTTACCACGGCTGTAATATATGGACTGTCCTGCATTTGGCATGTTTCTGTCTATTGACACCTCTTTTGCCACCCTTGTAAAGTCTTCACCTTTCTTTAATCTTTTCAAGACATTATTTGCCTCTTCTTCTGTGGCTAATACGATTATCCGTGCCTTAACCCTTTCAGGTATTGTAATCTCATCTTTATGCTCCATGTAGTATGCTGTTATCTCATTATCTTCCACCGTAACCCTTGAAATAACAGCGGCATCAATCATCTTTCTTGTTAAGAGTTTCCTCCTTATCTCCTCTTTCCATTTTTCCATACTCCCGTATCTGCTTACTATTGTATCTGTAAAGGCATTGCCCTGATAATCTTTTTTTATGCCTTCTATTTCGCCTGTTACCTCTCTTTCTGATACCTTTATGCCCTTTTTCTTCGCCTCATCAATGATAAGTTCTTCCTCAATCAGTTGGGAGAGGATGTTCTTTTTTAATTCTTTCTGTTCTTCTTTGGACAGGGATGCCATATCAGAATCAGGTATCAATCTTTTCAGAATTCCCTGAAACTCCTGAAGGGTTATCTCGGTATCATTTATCTCTGCAACTACCTTTTTAAACACAATATCTTTAGGCTCATATTTCTGGCAGTTTGTTAATGCTAACAAAAGACAGATAAATGATACCACACGGTACAGATATTGCTTGTAAAGTGATTTTTGTGTCATCTTCTCTATTTTAACCAAATTATATAAGTTCTTGCAATAGCCATCTTGCATCTTCTAAAATACCCTTCTTGACATCAATAGACATTGCAATCTTGTCGGGTGTTATCTTGATTTCCCCTGGGTATCTCTTGAGCAGATTTAAAATCTGTTCCGGGTGTATCTTTGTATCTTTAGTAAAGGTAATATATAGTTTATCACCCCTCTGGGACATATCTATTGCCTTCAGGGTCTTTAGCATAAGTTTTAATTCCATAATGCTTATTAGATTCTGGCTTGTGTCGGGCAGTTTTCCGAATCTGTCAATGAGTTCTATCTTTAAATCCCCTATCTCTTCTTTGCTTGTGCAGGAGGCAAGCCTTTTATATATATTCAACCTCTGTCGCATATCATGTATATAATTATCTGGAATAAATGCTGCTATCTTTAAGTTTATTTCAGGGTCTATACAAATCCCTTTTCTTTCCCCTTTCATTTCCATTATAGTTTCTTCAAGCATTTGTGTGTAAAGTTCAAAACCAACATCAGCAATGCGGCCTGACTGGGCATGTCCAAGCAGTTCTCCAGCCCCCCTGATTTCCATATCATGTGAGGCAATCTTAAAACCCGAACCAAGTTCAGATAATTCCTGAATGATGCGAAGCCTTTTTTCAGCATCTCTGGTCAGAACCTTTTCAGGAGAGACAAGCAGATATGCGTATGCCCTGTGCCTGCTTCTGCCTACTCGTCCCCTTAACTGATAAAGTTGTGCAAGCCCGAATTTATCAGCCCTGTTTATTATAATGGTGTTTGCAGATGGAATATCAAGCCCTGATTCTATTATTGCAGTTGATAAAAGAATATCAAACTCTTTATTCACAAAACCCATCATAACACTTTCAAGTTTGTGCCTTTCCATCTGTCCGTGTGCAACTTGAATCCTTGCCTCAGGCAGTATTTTTATAAGATATTCCAGCATGCTTCCTATACTTTCAACCCTGTTATGCACGAAAAATACCTGTCCGTGCCTTGCCATCTCTCTTATAACTGCGTTGCGGATAGTTTCATCATCAAACATTGTAACAGTAGTCTTGATGGCAAGTCTGTCTTCAGGCGGTGTGTTTATAATACTTAAATCCCTTATGCCTGATAATGACAGATGAAGGGTTCTTGGTATAGGTGTTGCGGTAAGGGTCAGTATGTCAATCTCTTTTCTGAGCTGTTTTAACCTTTCTTTATGTGCAACGCCAAACCACTGCTCTTCATCAATCACAACAAGTCCGAGTTCCTTGAAAGACACATCTTTCTGTAAAAGTCTGTGTGTCCCAATAATTATATCCACCTCACCCTTTGCAAGCCTTTGCAAGACAGTCTTTTGTTCTTTAGGGTTTTTAAATCTGCTGATTACATCAATTATCACAGGATATTCAGAAAGTCTCTTCTTGAATGTCAGATAGTGCTGCTGGGCAAGTATGGTTGTTGGCACAAGAACAGCAACCTGTTTGTTGTCCATAGCAGCCTTAAAGGCAGCCCTCATAGCAACTTCGGTCTTACCATAACCAACATCTCCGCATATAAGCCTGTCCATTGGTTTTTCATCTTCCATATCTTTGAGGACATCTTCAATAGCAGAGATTTGGTCAGGTGTTTCATCGTATTCAAAAGACTCTTCAAATTCAATAAACAGCCTGTCAGGTTTTGAGAATGCAAAACCTTTTGCTGTCTTTCTGATGGCATATAATTCAAGGAGTTCTTTAGCCACTGCCTCAACAGATTTTTTTACCCTTAACTTGGTTTTTTCCCATGATGTTCCGCCAAGTTTATCTATCGGCGGCATCTTACCTTCAACACCTGTGTATTTGCCGACCAGATTCAACTTTGTAACAGGCAGATAGAGTTTATCACTGCCAAGATACTCTATCAGCAGAAAATCGTTTTCAATGCCTTCAATCGTGATTCTTTTTAACCCTTGATATATGCCTATTCCGTGAAATGTATGCACAACAGGTTCGCCTATCTCCAAGTCGCTCATCTGAGTTAGGAATGTATCAATATGTCTTGTGGATGACTGCCTTTTCTTGATTCTTTCACCAAAGATTTCATCTTCTGTTATTACCGCTAGTTTTAAATCATGGATGCGAAAGCCTGTTGTAAGACTGCCTATAACTATATAGGCTGAAGGGTGAAGGCTGAAGGCGGAAGGTGGACTTATAATTGGCAGATTTAATTCATAGCCTTCCAGAAGTTCCTTCAACCTTTCTCCACCGCCTGCCGAAGGACTTATCAGAAATATATTCCAGTTATCCCCTTGCCACCCCTTTATCATATCTACTAATGGCTTAAGTTTGCCTTCTTCTCTTGCAAATGAGACTGCCTGCCTTATATCTATATTAGATGTAGAATATAGCGCGATGGCAATGTCTTTATCCGTGATGTCTGTAATATTAACAGCCGCTGTTTTTGCAAGTAGAGAAACAGTTTCTTCTTTGGAGAGATAGAGTTCAGAAGGATGGACAAAGAATTGCCTTTTCCCCATCGTCTTTCTTTCCATCTCCAGACACTCTTTTGTAAATCTATCCATTTCATCCAACACCCTTTGCTCATCAACAATAAAAAGAGTGGAATCCTTTGCAATATAAGGAAAAATCGTTTCGGTCTTCTCGTAGAATAAAGGCATAAGTGATTCTATGCCTGAAAAATACACATTATTATTTATTCTTTCCAATATGGTATCTACTGCATTCATTGTGAGTTCCAATCCATTTGCCCGTTCCTTGATTTTCTTATTAGCCGTTATCTTTGTTTCTTCATTTATAATTATCTCTCTAAAAGGGATGAGCACAATCTCGTTTATTCCTTGTTTCCCTTGCCCCTTATCTATATATGTTAAAGTCCTTTGCGTGTCAGGGTCAAAAAATCTTATGGATTCTACTTCATTGCCAAAAAATTCCATACGCACAGGTTTTGAATATAGGGGGGTAAAGATGTCAAGGATGCCTCCTCTTATGCTGATTTCACCCATCATTTCTACAAGGGCAGTGCGTGAGTAACCCATTTGAGTAAGTTCCCCTATAAATTTGTCCCTGTCAATCTCCATGTCAATTTGAATGTGTTTTATAGAAGCCTTAAAAATATCTATTGGCATAGTCTTTTGCATTAGTGCCTGCGGTGTTGTTACCAAAATCCCTATATCATTTTTAATCAGTTTATAAAGGATATTTAGACGGCCGACAGATATATCAGGGTGCGGTGAGAGCATTTCAAACGGCAGTGTTTCAGGGGATGGATAGATATTGACAAAGTCGCTTCCAAGAAAAAAAGAGAGGTCTGTATAGAATTCTTCTGCCTCATCATCTGATGGGACAACTACAACACACGGTTTTAATGTTTTTATAAAGAATTCTGATATGATAAATGCCCTTGATGAGCCATATAGACCTGAAAGGGCGCACCTCTGCCCTGCACATAAAGAGGATATGCCCTCTAATGCCTTAAGGATGGTATGTTTTAATGAAGATTTTTGCACGACCTGTAAAAACAAGATACAGATGTAAAGGGTAAGTTGTCAATATTTTTAGTATTTGATTGTTTGTTTAACTGTGCTATAGTTATGCAAAAAAAAATATCCCCGGTTGTCTTCGCATTTTTTGGGATTATAGGAGGTCGCATGGAATATCAAAAACTGCAAGATATTTATGACTCTCTTCATGGTATTATAGAGATTAGAAATAATGAGGCAAGGCTGATTAATGAAAAGAAACTGAAAGATGAGTTAATAGACAGCCTTGTTTATAATGCTGTCTTTGGCAGGGATAAAGAGATAAAAGGCAGCTGCAGATTTATTATAAAATTATGCGGGGCAGCATCAGGCGCCAAGCCTGCATCCATTCAGGGATTATACGAGGCAATGGGCAGAGGCGATGTCTCTGGTTTTACTGTTCCAGCAATAAATATAAGAGGTCTTACCTATGATACTGCAAGGGCAGTGTTTCGTTCTGCATTAAAAAATAATGTTGGCGCACTAATATTTGAAATCGCAAAAAGTGAGATGGACTATACAGACCAAGCCCCCTATGAATACTCTTCGGTGGTTATTGCATCTGCTATAAAAGAAGGTTTTACTGGTCCTCTGTTCATACAAGGCGACCATTTCCAAATGAGTGCAAAAAATTATGCAAAGGATAAGGCTAATGAGATTGCAGGAATCAAAGAACTAATAAAATGCGCAGTTGGTGCAGGTTTTTATAATATTGATATTGATTCATCAACCCTTGTTGAACTAAATCAACCAACAGTGGTGGAACAGCAAAGACCTAATTTTGAGATTGCAGCAGAACTCACAAGGTATATAAGGGATGTAGAACCCCCGGATGTAACTATATCTGTTGGCGGTGAAATAGGAGAGGTTGGAGGCAGGAACTCTACAGAAGAGGAACTTAGGGTCTTTATGGACAATTATAATATGGCAATTGCTGGGATGGGCAGTCCTAAAGGGATAAGCAAGATTAGTATTCAGACCGGAACATCTCACGGCGGAGTTGTCCTGCCTGATGGCACAATTGCAAAGGTAAAGGTTGATTTTGATACGATTGAAAGATTGTCAAAGGTTTCTAGGGAAGCCTACGGACTTTCAGGTGTTGTCCAGCACGGGGCATCAACGCTTCCTGATGATGCGTTTCATATATTTGTTGAGAGGCATGCATCAGAGGTTCACCTTGCAACAGGTTTTCAGAATATGACTTACGACAGTAAATATTTTCCACAAGATTTAAAGGACGAGATCTATTCTTACCTCAAGGAAAAATGTGCAAAGGAAAAAAAGGAAGGAGAAACCGAAGAGCAGTTCATATACAAGACAAGGAAAAAAGGGGTTGGACCATTCAAGAAAAAGATGTGGGATTTATCACAACCTTTAAAGAGCGGGATTGGAATGGAATTGGAAGATAGATTTACCATTTTATTTGGCAAACTAAATGTCAAAAATACAAAGGATGTTGTTGCCAAATGGGTCAAACCAGTGGATGTGCCTTTGAGCCTTGAAAAAGAGATAGAGAACGCTGATTTGAAGGTTCAGGCTGGCGGTCTATCCCATAGCGCTGATTAAGTGTAATTCATATGGAAACTATTCTGCATATTCACCTGACTTGCCCGGATATGCAGTTATAGGAGCTACGCGTGAAGAAGCAGAGCAAAATATACATGAAGCCATTGAACTGCACTTGCAAGGGCTAAAGGAGGATGGGCTGTCTATCCCTCAGTCGACTTCCTTTGCAGAGCATGTTGCCATCAGATAAAATTTCGCTATGGACACTTCTGATAACACCGCACATCTAAAAATTTTTTAAGGAGGTTTATTTATGGATAGAAATCTTGCATTGGAGATGATAAGGGTTACAGAGGCAGCAGCCCTTGCCAGTGCCCGTCTTATGGGCAGGGGTGATGAAAAGGCTGCTGACCAGGCTGCAGTTGATGCCATGAGAAAGGCATTAAATTCAATCAATATGAACGGAACTGTTGTAATAGGTGAAGGAGAAAGGGATGAAGCCCCGATGCTTTATATTGGAGAAAAGGTTGGCAATACTAATAACAGCGGCTCAGCTGAAATTGACATAGCCCTTGACCCTCTTGAGGGAACTACCATCACAGCAACAGGTGGACCGAACGCCCTGTCTGTTATTGCCATTGCTGAAAAAGGGAATTTTCTCCACGCACCTGATACATATATGGACAAGATTGCAGTTGGACCAAGGGCAAAGGGTGCAATTGACATCAGATTATCACCGACAGAAAACCTTGAAAATATTGCAAAGGCAATGGGAATGAAGGTTAGTGATTTAACAGTTATTATACTCAACAGACCAAGGCATCAGAAGTTAATAGAAGAGGTAAGAAAGGCAGGGGCAAGAATCAAACTTATTCCTGATGGTGATGTCTCTGCTGCTATTGCAACTGCCCGACAAGGAACAGGTGTTGATGTGCTTATGGGAATAGGCGGTGCGCCAGAGGGGGTTATTGCTGCAGCAGCGTTAAAATGTGTTTGCGGTGATATGCAGGGTGTGTTGAAACCAAGAAATGATGAAGAGGTAGAGCGGGCAAAAAGGATGGGTGTAAAAGATATAAATAAGGTATATACCATAGATGAACTTGCTGCAGGAGAGGTCATGTTTGCAGCAACTGGTGTTACAGATGGTGATTTCTTAAAAGGGGTAAGGTTTTTTGGAGGCGGGGCAGAAACCCATTCTGTAGTTATGCGTTCAAAGACACGCACGATAAGGTATATAACAGCGACTCATCACTTTGAATGCAAGCCGATTTATTAAACCCAAAAAAAGCAGGCAAGGCGGGAAAAGCGAGAAAGGAGGTAAAGGTATGAAAGTTGGGGTCTTGACAGGCGGCGGTGACTGCCCGGGTTTGAATGCAGTTATAAGGGCAGTTGTAAAACTGGCAGACAACTACGGCTATGAGGTTATAGGCATAAAGGATGGCTGGAAAGGGCTTGTAAGTAATTCAACAATACTGCTTACCGAAAATATGACATCTGACATTTTGTCAAAGGGTGGGACAATACTTGGGACATCAAGGACAAATCCATTTAAAGATGAGAAGACTGCAGAAAAGGCAATAGAGAATATAAAAGGGTTAGGACTTGACTGCATTATTTGCATAGGCGGCAATGATACACTTGGTGCTGCATCAAAACTTTATAATAGGGGAATCAAAACTATTGGCGTTCCAAAGACAATTGATAATGACCTTTCAGGGACTGATTTTACATTTGGTTTTGATACTGCGGTAAGCATTGTTTCAGATGCGATGGACAGACTCCGCACAACAACAGAGGCGCACCACAGGATTATGGTTGTAGAGGTAATGGGAAGACACGCAGGTTGGATTGCGACATTTGGCGGACTTGCAGGCGGCGCTGATATGATACTGATACCGGAAAAGCCGTTTGATATAAATGATATTGTATGCCGTGTGAACAAGTATTATAAAACAGAGGGCCGCTACAGTATGATTATTGTTGTGGCAGAGGGCGCAAAGCCGATAAATATGGAAGGTTATATAACCAAAGATATGAAAATGGATGAATTTGGAAATGTTATGCTTGGCGGTATTGGCGATTTTCTTGCGAAGGTAATAGAAAAGAATACAGGGGTAGAAACAAGGCATGTGGTTTTAGGACATCTTCAAAGAGGGGGAAGCCCAACAGCATACGATAGAATCCTTGCCACAAGATACGGCATAAAGGCAGTAGAACTCATAAAAGAGGGTAAATTCGGCAGGATGGTTGCGTTAAACGGCAGTAAAATTGTTGATATACCTATAGAAGAGGGTGTAAAAGAAACTAAGACAGTTGATATGGATACTTATAGGATTATAGATATATTTTCAAGCTAGCAATTCCACAACATGCACAACCTTTGTCTTTGCGCCTATTTTGTGCAGACCATCTTTGATTTGCATTATGCATCCCGGGCATGATGTTGCAGCAATTTGAGCGCCTGTGTTTTTTATATCCATTGCCTTTTTTCTGTTTATTTCCATTGAAAACTCATAATTTGTTATGTTGAAACTGCCTCCGAGTCCACAGCATTTGCAAGGATGGCTCATCTCTTTAAATCTATACCCGCTGAATTCAATCAATTCCCTTGGCTCATCTTTGATTCCCTGACCTCTGCTCAAATGACATGGATCATGGTAGGTGACAATCTGGGAGGTGGGAGGTGGGAGGTGGGAGGTAAAATATTTAACCCCTACCTCATTTGCAAGCAACTCTGTTATATCCTTTACCTTGTGGGCAAACCTTTCCACCCTTTGCTGCATACCATCACCTTCATCTGCCAGAAGTTCTTTAAATCTCCTCTTTAGACCTTCACCGCATGTGGCACATGCGGTTGTGATATAATCAAGTTCATATCTTTCAAATGCCAGAAGATTTTTTATGGCAAGTTTCTTTGCAGTTTCAATATCTCCTGCACCAACAGCAGGCATACCGCAGCAGGCTTGGTCAAGCGGGACTATGACAGATGCGCCTATCCTTTCCAGAACACTTAAAGATGCCTCACCGATATGGGGATAGATGTAATTTATAAGACAGCCAGCGAAGAAACCTATACAATGCTGTGATTTATCTTTTTTACTTCTGACTTCTGACTTCTGACTTCTGACTTCTAAAAAAAATTCCTTTGCCAATTGCGGCATAAGGCGGTTTTTGCCTATAAACGGCAGCGGGAATCTCCTGTGCAGACCGCTTTCTTCAGGAACTCTTTTAAAAAACAGGTTTTGAATCTTTGATGCGAATTTAACAAAGGTGTTTCCAGCCTTTTCTGAACCAAAAAACTTTGATATTGCAGTGCGGGTAAAATCAATCTTTCCATTTTTAAATGCCTCTCCCCTTGCTGTGATAACAATTTCAGGCACAGGCACATCATTCGGACAAGATTCTCTACAAGCCCCGCAAAGCACACATTCATTTATATGTTTTATAAACCTCTCTGAAAGTCCTATTTCATTATTCAATAAAGCTTTGCAAAGCGCTGTCTTCCCCCTTGGGCTTGCCTGCTCCATCTTCACCACATCAAATGTTGGGCATACGCTCCTGCATGTCCCGCATAAGACACAGTTAGAGAGTAGAGAGTAGAGAGTTGAGAGTGAAGATAAAGACAAATTATTCCTTCTCCTTTGGAAAGATTTTCCCGGGATTTAAAATACCCTTTGGGTCAAAAACCTGTTTGAGCCTTTTCATCAAATCTATAGCAGCGGGGCTTATTTCCATTCCTATATACGGCATCTTGGCAGTCCCTATGCCGTGCTCGCCTGATATTGTGCCGCCCAAATCTATGGTCAATTTGAATATGTCCTCCACAGCCTTTTTTGCCCTTGCTGCTTCATCTGTATTGTTCTTATCAATCATAACATTTACATGGATATTGCCGTCTCCTGCATGTCCGAAGTTTGCTATTGTGAGGTTATATTTGCTAGCAATATTATTTATCCCTGATATTGCAGCCGGGATTTTGCTTCTCGGCACAACAATATCTTCATTGATTTTATCAGGGTTAAGTTTCTTTAGAGACGGGGATATAGCCCTTCTTGCATTCCAGAGTCCTTTACGCTCTTTTTTATCCTTTGCAAGTTTAAATTCTTTTGAGCCATGAGCAGCGCATATTCTCTGAATTGCTGCAGCCTCTTTTTCTATTAAGTCCTTATCTCCGTCAACCTCTATCAAAAGCATTGCATCAACATCTTTTGGAAGAACATTGAGATACCCCTCAATACACCTTATGCAATTTCTGTCTATAAATTCCATAGTACAAGGAATAATCTTTGAAGATATAATCTTGGATACAGCGGCTGCAGCATCTCTCATATCTGAAAATACAGCAAGCATGGTCTTTGCTGCCTCTGGCAGCGGCAGGAGTTTTAAAATAATTTTTGTAACAATGCCGAGTGTGCCTTCTGAACCTACGAGCAACCTAGTCAAATCATAACCAACAACACCTTTCATGGTTTGTGTCCCTGTATTTATGACCTCTCCTGTTGGCATGACAACCTCTAACCCTAAAACATAGTCTCTTGTAACTCCATATTTTACTCCCCTTGGTCCGCCTGCATTTTCTGCTACATTTCCGCCAATGGTTGAGAATTTCAAACTGGTTGGATCTGGCGGATAAAAGAGCCCAAGTTTTTCAACCTCCGCCTGCAATTCGCCTGTAACAAGGCCCGGCTCAACAATGGCAATAAGATTTTCAGTGTCAATCTTTAAGATTTTGTTGAACCTTTCCAGAGAGACAACTACCCCGCCTTCAACAGGCAGACTTCCGCCTGAAAAACCAGAACCTGCCCCTCTCGGCACAACAGGAAATTCCTCAAAATTAGCCATCTTTAAAATAAGGGAGATTTCTTCCGCATTTTTTGGAAACACAACTGCATCAGGAAGGAATTTTTGATTTGTTGCATCGTAGGAATAACAAATCAGGTCTTCCTTTGAGAGCAGGATATTATTCTTGCCCACAATATTAGTTAATTCTTTAATAATGTTTTGAGAAAGCACAATCCACCTTATGTTTTCAGTATATCATATAGAAGAGGAGAGGTAAAAGAGAGATTAGGAAGAATATTAGGAAGGATTTATTTATACGGCTCTATGATTACCTTTATTGATTCTCTTGCCTCTGCAACAAGTTTGAAACCCTTGCCTGTTTCTGCAAGCGGCAAACGATGGGTAATCATGTCTTCTAAATTTACCCTTTTGTTCGCGATAAGTTCCATTGTTGCTGTAATATCAATGCCGCTTGCTGCATAGGATGTGGTTAAGGTAATTTCATTGCGCCATAAGTCCCAGAGAGGAATAGGAATTTCCACATCAGGGTTGGTGGGAGCAAAGAAGAGAATTGTCCCTCCCCTATCAACAGACTTTAGTCCCTGTTGAATTGCAGCCTCTGCCGCTGTGCAGATAATAACTAAATCAGCAAGGAAACCATTGTTTATCTCCTTCAATCTTTTAGGTACATCTTCTTTGGCATTGATAATTTTATCCGCGCCGAATTTCTTGGCGGCACTCAATCTATAATCGTTTATATCTGTTGCAACAATCTTTCCAGCGCCAAGCGCCCTTGCAAGTTGAATGTGCAAGAATCCAGAAATGCCGCTGCCGATTACTAGGATTTTTTGCCCTGCCTTAAAATTTGCAAGCCGCAGTCCCCGAAAGCAGCACGCAAGAGGCTCTATGAAAGTGCCTTCCTCATAAGAGATTTCATCCGGCAATAAAAATGTGCCTCTATCAACATTGATTTTCGGCACACGGATATATTCTGCAAAACCGCCGGGCTCAAAATTTGTTGTGCGGAGCGTATCACATACAGAATGGTGTCCTATGAGACAGTAGTGGCAGGTGTTGCACGGCACATGATGGGTTACAAAAACCCTGTCCCCTTTTTTATATTTTGACACACCCTGCCCAACCTCAACAATATCACCGCTGATTTCATGCCCAAGAACAAGCGGCGATTTCTTAATCCGATACCACTCCATAACATCGCTGCCGCAGATCCCGCTGGCAATGACCTTTACGAGCAGTTCACCATCGCTGATTTTCGGGACAGGCCGCTGTTCAAGCCGGACATCATTATTATTGTAATAGACTGCTGCACGCATAGAAAAATCTCTCCGATACCATTTTGCTGTTATCTGCTTATATTATTTTATTCGTAAACATCTTTTCTATGGCGTACGGATATAATGTCAACAATGCTTTTATCATCATCTATTGCATAAAGCACTCTGTAATCACCGATTCTAATACGCCAAAGATGTTTATTCCCGCGTAACTTTCTGCAGCCGTGGGGACGAGGGGTTTTCGCCAGCGCCTCAATTTTAGGAAAAATCCTGTTTAAAATATCTTCTTCAAGTGTCTCAATCTCTTTGCGGGCAGAGCGGGCAAAGGTTATTGCATAATCAGGCATGTAATTTCCCTTGTTTTCTCAGTCGTTCTTTTACCGATGCGAGTGATTCTCTTGGTTCTTTTGCCCTCTGTCTTGCAATCAAATTATCATAGAAGTCATCCCAAAGCCCTCCAAATTTTTTCAGATTGATTTGCACCGCCACTTTCTGCCCTTTTTCATTTGTTACAAACTGAATGCCTTCCATGGTTAGATGCCTCCTTTCTTGCAAACTTTTTTGAATTTTGGCGGGCGCAGCCCACCCTACTTACTATTTAAACTGACGAGACAAATTGCTCTATAGAGTCAACCTTCTTGATAAGATCTTCAGGGCTTTTGTGTTTCTGAATATCTTTTTTGAGTTCCTCTAAACGGTACTCAATGTCCAGTTTTATCTTCTCCTCCAGAAATGAACGTCTGAATTCCTCGGAAGAAACCTGCTTTTTAAAATATTTCTCTGCAATATTCATTTTGCACCTCGCCATAATTCCCTGATAGATTTTGCCTTCTCAATTTCATTTTTAGGTGTTTTTTGCTCTTTCTTCACAAATCCATGCGTGAAGATGATTTGCTTCTCTGCTTCATAAAAATAAAAACTTCGCGAAATTCTGTTTTCAAAACTCACCCTTAGTTCAAAGATACCGTCTTCCAGATGTTTGGACAATTTCTCTTTGGGCTGTATTCCGCTGTTTTTCAACTCCACCAACTTTTCAATATATGCGAATATTTTAGCACGTTCTTTGATAGATAGGCTATCCAAAAAGTCAAGCATTGCAACCTTGCCATTAACTTCGGCAAAATCATAGGTGAATTTCATTTATCGCCCCATTTGCTAATCTTGAGCGGAAATATCACTACCTCTTCTCATCCTCATAAATCTTATTCGCTTCTTTTGCTTCTCAAAAAATCCCAATATTGCCGCGGTGTGATTATTTTTACTTCTTCATACTGTTTTAATGCCAAGAGGTCATTATCGCCTGTGATTATAAAATCAACATTTCCCCTTAATGCCGTGCCGATTATTTTGATGTCATCTTTATCACGGCACGCTGATTTAGCAACTTGTTCAGGTTCAAACAATTCAGCCATGTCCCGTAAATATTCTATTATATTTTTAACGGTATCATCAGGCAGATTAATTTTCTCAGTCAATTTTTCCTGAACTTCCGCCAGAATATGTTCACTTATTATAATAGTGTCTTCTGCAAGGCATACCTCAAATATCTCAGCGCATAAACCTCTGGCAGCAAAGGCAGCAATAATGACATTGGTGTCTAATACGACCCTCATGAGATGGCTTTGAAAACATCCTCATCCGTCAGCAGACCTTCTGCTTCAGCGAATGGAAGAACCTGTTTCCTCAACTGCTTGAACCTTTTAACAGCAAGATACCTGGAAACAGCGTCCCTGATGATTTCACTTTTAGAGGTCTTTTCTTTCTTCACTACTAGTTCCAGTTCCTGCTGTAGTTTTTCGGGCAGTCTTATGGTGATTGTCTCTGTCATAATTTATACCTCACTTTTTAGGCAATCTGTAAGACATTGTAACTCCAATATGTCTATTTGTCAAAATTACCATTCCAAAAAATCATTTCCCTTTCTTCCCATCTTCGTAAATCTTATTCGCCTCTTTTGCCGACGCGTTTTCATGGATGATGGCGCGGATTGCCTTAATCATCGGAACGGGATGTGTATTTTGCCAGATGTTTCTGCCGAGGTTTACGCCGATTGCGCCTTTCCGCATTCCATCAGCGACAAATTCCAAAACCTCAAAATCAGTCTCTGTTTTTGGTCCCCCTGCTATTACAACAGGGACAGGACAAGTGCTTGTAACCTTGTCAAAATCTTTGCACCAATATGTCTTTACAACCTTTGCGCCGAGTTCTGCAGCAATTCTACAGCAGAGAGACAAATAGCGGGCATCTCTCTTTTCCAATTCCTTACCAACTGCGGTAACTGCCATGACAGGAATGCCGTATTCTTCTGCCTCATTTACAAGTGTTGACAGATTTAACAGTGTCTGACGCTCATATTCACTGCCTATAAAAATAGACAAGCCTACGGCAGAGGCATTGAGCCTTATTGCCTCTTTTATGGATGTTGTAATGCCTTCATTTGCCAAATCTTTTCCAACAATGCTTGTGCCGCCAGACACCCTTAAAATAATCGGCACAGTATTGTCAGCAGGCACGCATGAACGCAAAACACCTCTTGTAACAAACAAGGCATCGCTGTAAGGGAGAAGCGGTTTTATGGTTTCCCCCGGTTTTTTTAATTTTTTTGTGGGACCAAGAAAATATCCGTGGTCAATCGGCATAAACAGGCATTTCCCGTTCTTAATTATCTGCGACAAACGATTTTTCATTCCCCAATCCATATAAGTCCTCCTTTTATCCAGTAATTTTTTAGCAAGATACAGGATAAAGTAATTCAGGTCAATTGATTTTTGTTTTTATAAATGGCACTTCTCCGAGTATATCTATGTCTGTAAACCTTCTTACTTCGGCAGGATTTGCCAATACAGTCTTTTTATTAGAGGTTGTGTTATTGAAGATTATGCCGAGTGTTTTAATGCCAGAGTCTATGGCACATCTTACAGTCAAAAGTGTATGGTTGATTGCACCCAGTTTTGATGCTGTAACAATGACAATCGGCAGTCTTAAGAGTTTTATCAGGTCAATGATTGTCTCTTTATCATTCAGCGGCACCAACAATCCGCCTGCACCTTCAACAACCATAAAATCATGATAGGATGCAAGTTTTTTATAGCAATCTGAAATTTTAGGTAGTTTAATCCTTCTGCATGAGATCCTTGCTGCAGCAGAGGGAGACGCAGGTTCTTTAAACCTGTATGGATTTATAATATCCAGATGGTCATTCACACCAGCACAGTTTTTTAAAAATACTGCATCTTCTGGTATCAGCGTATCCTTCTTTTTCCTGCAGCCTGTTTCAACAGGTTTCATAACACCAACATCTACACCATGTTTTTTAAGTGCCTTTACAATTAACCCTGCAACAAAGGTCTTACCAACCCCTGTATCTGTGCCTGTTATGAAAATGCCTTTACTCACCCGTAACCCTCTTTACCCAAAAAATGCATTCGGTTTTTATTTTTCGGGTTTATGCAATCGTGAACTATAGTTACCATCTTTTTTAGTTCCGTCTTTTTTATGCAGAGCGGCGGCATCAGAACTATGGTATCACCAATGGGTCTGATTATAAGCCCGTATTCCCTTGCCCTCATGCAGATTTTATACCCTGTCCTTGCCTCCATTGGGAAAGGCTCTCTTATTTTTTTATCTTTTACAATCTCTATGCCTGCCATGAGTCCTTTTTGTCGGACATCACCAACATAGTTCTTTCCTTTTATCCCTTCCAGAAGTTCTGTAAAGTATTTTACTTTACTCTGAATCCGCGTAATGGTCTTTTCCTTTTCAAAGATTTTTAAATTTGCCAGTGCAGCAGCGCACCCAAGTTGATTTCCTGTGTATGTATGTCCATGGAAGAATGTTTTAATATCTTTATATTTACCAAGGAATGCCTTATAAACCTTCTCTATTGTAAGTGTTGCTGCAAGAGGTAAGTATCCAGCAGTTATACCCTTTGCAAGACATAAAAAATCAGGATTTACATCCTCATGCTCACATGCAAAAAATTCTCCTGTTCTGCCAAACCCTGTTGCCACCTCATCCGCAATCAAAAGGATATTGTATCTTGTGCAGAGTTGCCTCACCTTTTTTAAGAATCCAGTTGGTGACACAATCATTCCAGCAGCGCCCTGAACAATTGGTTCAATAATGCAGCCTGCAATCTCTTTGTGATGGTTTTTCAAAATATCTTCAAACTTTTTTATGCAGGAGATATTGCATTCAGGATATGTCTTTCTGACAGGACATCTGTAGCAGTATGGATAATATGCCTTGAATGTTGGGAATAACAAAGGCTTGTATTTTTTTACAAATATATCAATCTCCCCGACGCTCATTGAACCAAATGTGTCTCCGTGATATGCACCGCTGAAGGCAATGAATTTTGTTTTTCTGACCCCTGACCCCTGACCCCTGACCCCTGCTTGTTGCTGCCAGTATTGGAATGCCATCTTTAATGCAATCTCAACTGCTGTTGAGCCGTTATCTGAATAAAAGACCCTTGATAATAGTTTTGAGTTTTGAGTTTTGAGTTTTGAGTTTACTAATTGAACAAGTTTTTCTGCCAGAAGAATAGACGGAACATTTCCGAGTCCAAGAAGGGTTGAATGGCTGATTTTGTCTATCTGTTTTTTTATTGCATTATCTATCTCTTTTTTTCTGTGTCCATGTAGATTTACCCAGAGGGATGAGATGCCGTCAAGATACCTTTTCCCATCCATATCTATAAGATAATTTCCTTCACCCTTTTCAATTATCAGGTTGTCTCCCTTTCCCCATTCCATCATCTGTGTAAAGGGGTGCCATACATATTTCTTGTCAAGGTCTATAAGTAGAGATGAACGTTTCTTTGCCATAGATATCTGCATTATATATGGTGAATGATTAAGGGTCAAGAACCTTTACCTTTATTTTTTCATATACTATAATGGGCAAAAACCTGTGGAGGTAAATATATGTCAAAGCAGTACAGATTTCTTATAAATGGAGATTGGCGGGAATCATCAAAAAAACTAGAGGTCAGAAATCCATATAATAATGAAGTTATCGGCATTGTGAACCTTGCCATTGAAAAGGATTTGGAGGATGCTGTTGTTTCATCTCAAAAGGCATTTGAATTCACACGGAAACTCCCTGTTTATAAAAGGGCAGAGATTTTAGAGAATATTGCAGAAGGTCTTAAATCAAGAATAGAGGAGATTGCAAAAACCATAACCCTTGAGGCAGGAAAGCCAATAAAGGATTCACGGACAGAGGTCCACCGTGCAGTAAATACATTTCAAATTGCAAAGGAAGAGACAAAACGGATTTATGGAGAGGTTATGCCTCTGGATTTGATGGCAGGCTCTGAAAACAGACTTGGCATTGCAAGACGCTTTCCAATCGGTCCTGTCTTTGGTATCACACCATTTAATTTTCCGCTCAATCTTGCAGCCCACAAGATGGCGCCTGCTATAGCATCAGGCAACACAATGATTTTAAAGCCTGCCTCAAAGACGCCGTTATCAGCAATTATTTTAGGAGAGATTGTTTCAGATGCAGGCTTTCCAGCAGGCGGGTTTAATGTTGTCCCGTGTTCAGGTTCTCTTGCAGAGAAACTGGTTGCAGATGAAAGGATTAAAAAAATCACATTTACAGGGGGTCCAGATGTTGGTTTGAGATTAAAAAACCTTGCAGGTATGAAAAAGGTTACCCTTGAACTTGGCGGCAATGCAGGTGTGATTATCCATAATGACGCGGATATTGCCTTTGCAGCAAAGAGATGCGTTATAGGTGCATTCTCACATGCAGGGCAGATATGCATCTCAATCCAGAGGATATTTGTTCATAAGGATATTTATAAAGAGTTCACTCACAGGTTTCTTGCAAATATAAGGGCATTAAAACTAGGCGACCCTATGGATGAGGCAACAGATATTGGTCCAATGATAAGTTGTAATGATGTAGAAAGAATAGGTAAATGGGTAAAAGAGGCAGTAGAAGAGGGGGCTGAGATATTGATTGGCGGAAAGGCGAGGGGTGTATTTTATGAGCCAACTGTTTTAACTGATGTCAAACCATCAATGAAGGTCTGTTGCGAGGAGGTCTTTGCACCTGTTGTAACAGTTTCTCAATATAATGATTTTGAAGAGGCGGTCAAATCTGTAAATGATTCAAGATACGGTTTGCAGGCAGGGGTGTGGACAAGGGATATAAAAAATGTCTTTCATGCCTATAATGAACTAGAAGTAGGCGGTGTGATTGTAAATGATATACCAACATACCGCATAGACCACATGCCTTATGGCGGTGTGAAAGATTCTGGTTTTGGCAGGGAAGGTGTCAGATATGCAATTAAAGAGATGACAGAGATTAAACTCCTGGCTTTAAATTTGGTGGCGGTGCGTGGACTCGAACCACGGACAAAGGGCTTATGAGACCCCTGCTCTGGCCGCCTGAGCTACACCGCCACATCTTATCCCAAAAAATGCAGTTGCATTTTTTGGGTTATTTAATATTTAATTTATACCCTATCAGGTAACTGCTCTTTGCCCCTGTAACTGCATTTATATCCACAACAATGATAACTAAATCCTTCTGTCCATCATTGTCAAAATCCTTTATTGTAAAATCTGCAATATAACCGTCAAGTGTTTTGGTCTTCCAGTTCTCTTTAAACCTTCCATTTTCCCATGAAAGGTCAGCAACCTCTCCCTTTTTATACGACTCAATCTTTTTAAAGTATCTGCTTAAGGTGCCAGGTTCATTTTTGTTTACTATAATCTCTATATTGCCATCGCCATCAAGGTCACCATACAATATTCTGCTCTTTAAGTTAATAAATTCTGCAGGCTCATCAGAGCCTTTAATTAGATGAGAGGTTTCTAATGTTATCCTATTTAAACTTCCACCAAAGTAGTCTTTACTTGTCCACCCCTCCTGCCAGTTTCCCTTTCCCTCTTTTTTGAATAATTGCAAAATGTCGTTGTTTGTGTACACAAGCACATATTCATCCTTATCAGCACCAAGCGGCAGTCTGACAGAATTGTATATGTTAAATCCATCAGGCATATCAATATTTGCCTTTTCAGTTAATTTCCCTCTGTCCCATATAAGATGTTTTATATCTTTAAAAAATACCCTGTCAAGAGAGAACCCCTGTCCAATGAGTACAGGTGTTTCTTCGTATACGCCGTCAGATACCTTGAAAAACCACGGCAGATGCTGTGCAATCTTTACGAATTCACCATTCTGGTATTCAATAACATAAGAATCTGTATTCTTGCTTGACAATCTTGAAATATATATCTCAGGGACGCCGTTCCCATTTATATCAGCAACATCAACAGAGAAATTCTCTTCATACACCTTTCCCTTAAATTCCATCACCATATCCATTACATTTCCACGAATCCTGTAGATATAGAGATTATGGTCGTCTATAAGGATAACCTCATTTCTGTTATCGCCGTCTACATCGGCTACTGCAATTCGTTTTAAATTTATAGGTAAAGTTGGGCTCTTCCACAGTTGCTTTTCCTTAACAGTGTCCTTTGTTGTTATTATAAAATCGCTGCTGCCTGTCTCTTTTTTTGCCTCACCCTTTTTTTTGAATCCGCCGGCATATATGGGTGATGCACCAAAACCAGAAACTATAGATTCCAGTCCCTCTTTCTCCAGAATCTTTGCATTTAAATCAAGGGTCAGATGACTTACAGCAGGGATAAGGCTCTCTATGGTTCTGCCCTGCGATGTTGATTGAATAGGAGGTTCCTCCCGTTTTGCGCTGATGACTCTGGCATCCAGACTTATCGTTTCCCCAAGAACAGTGAGACTGCCGTAAACAACATAATCTGCCCCAAGTTCGCCGCCTATTTTTCTTATGACATCTTCAGTAATTTTATCATTTTCATATTTTGAGAATACATTTTTGACAGATGACTCTTTTAGAATTGCAAGATGTTTTTCTGCAGCCATCCTAGATGACACCATGTCGTAGAGGGCATCTTTTATATAGTCAAGTTTTTCTGTGGAATTTACCTTCCACGGAAGTATGGCGACATTTAGTTTAGTCTTTTCATCTGCCATGACGGAAGACGGCAGAAGAAAAAGCATAACAGCAAGGACATGTATAAATAATTTTATTTTCATAGATATATTCTTAAATTAAAAAAGTGGGGGTTTAAAACCCCACTTTATTTTGCAAACCCATAAAGACTATATACTAACAGGGAAAATAAAGTCAAGATGTTTGATGAGTTTGATGAGTTGAGGGCTACTACCCTTCCTTTATGTCAATCTCAACAGCAGTCCAAATGCCGTCAGGGGTTATCAGTTTTTTTAAGACAACCTTATATGAGATTCCCTTATTGTCTTTTACAGCAACAATAGATTCCTGATTGTTTTCTGAAAGTATCTGGCAGTTTTCTGTCTTTACATTTACACCCTCGTTTATAAGTGCTGCATGGGCAACATCCTTTGCACTCCTCCTCCATAACTGATTTCCATTTTCAACAGTTGCCTGAAGTTTTTTTTCATTGTCCATAGATACATTCAATTTATAGACCTTCACATTATTTATATGTGCGACTGCCTCTTCAGATTTAGAACAGCCCGAAAGAAAAAGCAGGGAAATGACCATGATACTAATAATATTTTTCATACCTCCTCCATTTTAGGGAAAAGAGGCTCTCCTTTTTTGAGTATAGCCCCCTCCTTTAATCCCCCCCATCTTATTTCTTCGTCAAAATCTATCTTTGAAATATCCCTTTCAATACCTATCTGCTGCCATATATTTTCTGCTGATGCAGGCATAAAAGGATATATCATAACTGCACTTATTCTCAATATCTCAAGACAGTTGTATAATATATTTATCAGATTATCTTTTTTTTGAGGTTCTTTTGCCAGCATCCATGGGGACATCTCATCTATATATTTGTTTGCCGTTGACAGAATCTCCCATACGGATGTTAAAGCCTTGCTAAACGCAAGTTCTTCCATAGATGCCTCAAACTTTCTAATAGATGAAGTAAGTGTATCTTTTAGGTTATTATCCGAGGAGCAGGGTGCAGCAGGTTTCGTAACTTCACCGTTAAGATATTTTACAATCATTGCAAGTGTTCGGGAAAGCAGGTTTCCCAGATTATTTGCCAGATCACCGTTTATCCTTCCCACGAGTGCCGTTTTTGAAAAATCACCATCCAAACCAAAAGGGACATCTCTAAGAAGAAAATATCTGAACGGGTCAACACCATATATATCAATCATCCCATTTGGATCAACCACATTGCCAAGGGATTTGCTCATCTTCTGCCCTTCAACTGTCCACCACCCGTGGGCGAATATCTTCTTTGGCAGAGGCAGTCCTGCGGATAAAAGCATAGATGACCAATAAACAGCATGAAATCTTAAGATGTCTTTACCGATAATATGAATATCCGCAGGCCAGAAATACATGAACCTTTCATCAGGATAACCTGCAGCGGTAAGATAATTGGTCAGGGCATCAAACCACACATAGACGATGTGTTTGGGGTCATCTGGAACAGTGATACCCCATGAAAATGAAGTCCTGCTTATAGATAAATCCTTCAAGCCATCCTTGATAAAACTCACAATCTCTTTTCTTTTACTTTCAGGCTCAATAAAGTCAGGATTTGCCTCAATATGTTTTAAGAGTGCATCCTGATACTTAGTCATCCTGAAGAAATAACTCGGTTCCTTTAGTTTTTCTACAGCCCTTTTACAGTCAGGGCATCTGCCATCCATTAACTGTTTTTCAGTAAAAAATGACTCGCATGGTGTGCAGTACCAGTCCTCGTATTCGCCCAGGTATATATCGCCATTTGCTGCAATCTTTTTCCACAGATATTTGACAGCCTTTTTATGCCTCTCCTCTGTTGTCCTGATAAAGTCATTGTTGGATATATTCAGTTTCTTCCAGAGTTCCTTAAACCTGACTACCACTTTATCAGCCAATTCTATAGGCTTCAGGTTTGATGAAAGGGCAGTCTTTTCAACCTTCTGCCCATGTTCATCTGTGCCGGTGAGAAAAAGGCAATTGCAGCCTTTAAGCCTTTTATATCTGGCAATACAATCTGCTGCCACAGTTGTATATGCATGCCCGATATGCGGGACATCATTAACATAGTATATAGGGGTTGTTATGTAAAATGGTTTGTTTGACATTTTTACTTCTTTATCTCCTGACACCTAATGATTACAGCAGCCATTGTGTTGAGTACCGCATATACTGTCCCCTGTTGCTTCATATGTCAGACAGCACATGAGTCTTCCGCAAACGCCTGATATCTTTGCAGGGTTGAGACTTATGTTCTGTTCCTTTGCCATCTTTACAGTAACTGCCTCAAATTCAGTAAGAAATGATGAGCAGCACAACTCCCTTCCGCAAGGTCCTATCCCTCCGATTGTCTTTGCCTCATCCCTGACCCCAATTTGCCTCATCTCAATCCTTGTATGGAATTCATTTGCCAGATCTTTAACCAGTTCTCTGAAATCAACCCTGTCTTCTGATGTAAATGAAAATATCGCCTTACTAGTATCAAATAGATATTCAACTCCAATAAGTTTCATCTGGAGGTTGTATTTTTTAATCCTGTCACTGCATATCTTAAAGGCATCTCCTTCTTTTTCCCTGTTAAACTCAAGCCTCTCAATATCGTTTTCATCTGCCTTTCTTATTACCTTTTTGAGTCCCTGTTTATATAAGGTTTCATCCCTTTCAACAGGTCCATAAACAATCCTGCCTAAACTCATGCCGCGCTCTGTCTCAACAACAACCCTGTCTCCGACCTTCAGGTCAAGATTATTTGTAAAAAAATCGTATCTCTTGCATGCCTTTTTAAATCTGACTCCAACTATATTTACCATATTACCCCCGTTCCTACCCCCTGCCTGTCATCCTCCAAAAATCAATGTCTATTTTTGGATCATCCTTACAAATAGACTCTCCATTGCAAGTTGTTTGTTTGCGTATCTTGGAGGCATTATATCTTCTTTTATCTTTGCAAGCAATGCAAAGGCATCCCGTATCTTTTCAAAATCAGTATTCATGCAGTGTTTTTTTAAGAGCGTAAGCATATCAGTATTTACAATTAGTTTTTCGCAGCTATTGATACAAACTGCCATATCCCTGTACCATATCTTTAGGAATTCAAGTATACCATCAATATTGTCATCTTTTGCAACATCCTCTGCAAACTTAAGTGTGTCATCAGGCATGTCAACTGACAATCCTTCAAGATGTTCTATCCACTGCCTTCTTTGCTTTAATATCCAATCCTTATCCATTTTGAGTGCCTCACCTATGCTTCCATTGCTTAATGATGCGATAATATAAGCCTCTTCTACAGAGATATTCATCCTATCCTTAATAAACTCTATTATAAGGTCTTTTTTTATAGGTCTAAAATTTATCCTCTGGCACCTTGATATGACAGTAGAGAGAAGGTCTGACGGTTTTGAGGTTACAAGTATTATAACAGAATCATAGGATGGCTCTTCAAGGGTTTTCAAAAACTTATTCTGTGCCGTTCTATTCATCTTATCAGCACTGTCAATAATACATACCTTTTTCCTGCCTTTTTGTTTTATATAACCAATCCTTTGTTGAATGGTTGTTATATCTTCCTCTTTTATTGTGCCGCTGATGTGGTCAACTTTGCCGCCTTTGTAATCAGGCTCTCTTGGCTCAACAAGAAAGACATCCATAAAAGACAAACTATCTATTGATATACAATTCTGGCATCTGCCGCAGAAATCATTACCGTCTTTAAGACAGTTCAATGCCTTTGCAAATGCAATAGCAGTTAATCTCTTGCCTATACCTTCCTGTCCGGCAAAGATAAGGGCATGGGGCACCCTGTTCTGCAAAATACCATTTTTCAGGATTTCTATCTCTTTTTCATGTCCAATAATATCTGTAAATGGCATAAGTAATAGACTTATATATATCAAGACCTCCTTCCAATGTCAATGTATCCTTAAGTTTCCTTAAGTTTGCAGAACACAACAGGCAGCCATTTTTCTGCGCCAATATTCTTGTCTTTTCTTTCAGTTTTTAGTAATATCATTATCAATACACGGTATAAGGAGCATTTTAGGTGAAAAGAATATTTAATCTATTTATTTTTGCAATGTTTTTTATCCTTACAGCCAAATCTGCATACTCGCAGAATACCAACAATGCGGCAATATCTAATGTTTCAATATTAAAAAATCCTCAAAGCATTTCACTTACCTTTAATGTCAAAGGTGCTTTTACTAAGGAGATAGAGGATGCCATAAAGAGCGGTATCCCTACCCCATTTACATTTATTGTGGAACTCTATAAAGAAAGAACCCTTTGGTTTAATGAAAGGGTGGCAGAACTCAAATTCAAGCATATTGTTCAGTATGATACTTTAAAGGCAGAATATGAACTAACCATAGAGGAAAAGGACCAGCAGGACAGAATTATAAAACTTAAAGATTTTTCACAGGTTAAAGAATTCATGGCAAAGGTTGAAGGTATATCAGTTTCTATTTCAGAAACACCTCAAAAAGGCAGTAAATATATATTAAAGATTAAGGCAAAACTTGACACTGTTAATCTTTTTTTTCCATTAAATTACATGCTTTTCTTTGTATCCTTCTGGGACTTTGAAACAGACTGGTCTGAGGAAACAATTCTCTATTAAAGACAGCGATTATGAATAAGTCCAACAATATAATAAAGATTAAAGAAGATGAAGATATAAAGAGACGGAAGAGAGAAAGGTATGTTATTTTCGCTGTCATCTGCTTGATGACAGTTCTTACCTATGCAGAGGTTCATATATCAAACATAAATACGCGTCTGCCTTTCGCAAACAACATCCTTATCTTTAGTCTAATTAATATACAGATAATCTTTTTAATTCTTCTTGTATTTCTGGTAATGCGGAATTTTGTAAAACTTGCCTTTGAGCGAAGAAGTAAGGTCATGGGCTCAAAACTCTCTACCAAACTGATTGCAGCCTTTTTATTCCTTTCTATTGTGCCAACACTTCTTTTATTCTTTATAGCAATCGGTTTTATCAATAAGAGTATAGAGAGCTGGTTTGGCATAGCAATAGAAAACTCTTTACATGGGTCACTGGAAATAGCACAGGGTTATTACAATAATACATCTGAACAGGCAGTATATTTTGCCCGACAGATTGGTGTAAAAATGAACAATGGACTTTCTGTTACGAGTGCTGAATGGTCAGATGAAACTATGGCAACTCTACGGGAATATATTGAACAAAAAAGAGCTGAAAATAATATTAGTGCTGTGGATGTCTATTCATCATCAGGTGAAAGGCTCATATATTCCATAGCCTCCAGTATAAATACAACACTGCTGCCTGATATTGAAAAGAATCTTCTCATGGATGTATTAAATGGCAGGCAGACAAGTTTTGTTCAAACCCTTGATACAGGCGATATTATAAGGGGTATTGTGCCGGTGTATCTGAATAACTCTAATAATGTTATAGGCGCAGTTGCTGTAACCTTCTATATGCCCAATCATGTGCTGTCAAGGATAAAGGATATATCGTCAACATTTGAATCATATAAACAACTTAAGGTCTTGAAACAGCCTGTCAAGGCTATATACTTTACAACCCTTCTTATAGTCACCCTTGTTATAGTTGTCCTCTCTATGTGGATTGGTTATTATCTTGCCAAACAGATAACAATACCTATACAGAAACTTGCAGAGGCAACTAACGCTGTTGCAGTCGGCAACCTCAATTATAAGATAGATGTTGAATCCAGAGATGAGATTGGACTCCTTGTAAAATCTTTTAACAAGATGATAGAGGATTTAAATATAAGTCAGTCCAAGGTAGAGGAGGCAAATCTTGACCTGAAAAAAACTAATATTGAACTTGAACAGAGGCGAAAATATATGGAAATAGTTCTTGGAAATGTTGCAGCAGGTGTTATATCCATAGATAAAAGCGGAAGGATAAGCACTATAAATAAGGCGGCACAAGATTTATTGGCAATAAATACTGCTAATGTCATTGGTAAAAACTATAAAGAGGTATTAAGGTCTAAAGATGAAGAGATATTAAAGGATATGATAAGACAAATGAATGATCTCGGCACTGGGACAATAGAAAGGCAGATAAAGATAGATTTGAATGACAAGACGCTTATCGTTCTGGTTAATCTGACCATGCTTAAAGATGATGATGGGAAATATATCGGTATGGTTGCTGTCTTTGATGACCTTTCTCAAATCCTCAAGACCCAGAGGATGACGGCATGGAAAGAGGTTGCACAGCGAATTGCACACGAAATAAAGAATCCTTTAACACCCATCCAGTTATCCGCACAGAGGCTGCGAAAGAAATACGGGGACCGGTTTGCAGGTGATGGCAGGATTTTTGATGAATGCACAGGGACAATTATTCATCAGGTTGAGGAACTAAAAACCCTTGTAAACGAGTTCTCAAATTTTGCAAGGATGCCTGCAGCAAATCCTACGTCAAACAATATAAATCAGATTGTTAGTGAGGCAGCTGCCCTTTACAGGACAGGCAATAAGCATATAGAGTTTAGGGAAATTATTAGTGAAAATATACCTGTTATGGAGATAGACAGGGACCAGATGAAAAGGGCGCTCATAAATATCATGGACAATGCTGTTGCTGCAATAGAGGGTGAAGGAACAATATCAGTAGAGACTAAGATAGACAGATTATTTAAAATGGTAAGGATAGAGGTTGCTGATACAGGGTGCGGCATACCTGCAGAGGATAAGGCAAAACTTTTTGAGCCTTACTTTTCAACAAAGAAGACAGGAACAGGACTGGGACTTGCTATAGTCAATAACATTATCGCTGACCATAATGGTTTTATAAGGGTAAAGGACAATATTCCAAAAGGAACAAGATTTATAATAGAACTGCCTGTAAAGAATGATGCGTCAGCATAGATGATTTTATAAAGAGAGAAGGGTTTGCCAGTGGGGCAGTCAACCTCTCGGAGGGAGATTTTCAAGTGAAAAGAATAATGGTAGTTGATGACGAAGAGAGTATAAGAAAATCTCTGTCAGATATATTGAAAGACGAGGGGTTTGAGGTAATCCTTGCAAAAGATGGTAGCGAGGCATTAAAAAAAATAGATACAGCCCCTCCTGCTCTTGTGCTTCTTGACATATGGATGACGGACATGGATGGCACAGCGGTTTTGCAACAGATAAAGATGCATTACCCTTTTATTCAGGTTATTATGATGTCAGGTCATGGCACCATAGAGACTGCTGTTAAAACAACAAAGTTAGGTGCATACGATTTTATTGAAAAACCATTATCCCTTGATAAAGTCGTTCTTACTATTAATCATGCCCTTGAGAAACAGCATCTCGAACAGGAGAATGCCCTGCTGCGCGGCAGTATGAAAAACCGATATGAGATAATCGGAAAAAGCAGGGCTATAGAATCTATAAAGTTTCAGATAGAAAGGGTAGCCCCTTCAAATTCATGGGTTCTTATCAGCGGAGAAAACGGCACAGGCAAGGAACTTGTTGCCAGAAATATCCACCTTATTAGTGATCGTCAGGACAAACCATTTGTTGAGGTTAACTGTGCTGCTATCCCAGAAGAACTTATTGAAAGTGAACTCTTTGGACATGAAAGGGGTGCTTTTACAGGTGCAATATCTCAGAAAATAGGGAAGTTTGAAATGGCAAACAATGGGACAATATTTCTGGATGAGATAGGCGATATGAGTATTAGAACACAGGCAAAGATACTTAGGATACTGCAGGAACAGAAGTTTGAAAGGGTTGGGGGAACACAGACAATAGAGGTTGATGTCAGGGTTATTGCAGCAACAAATAAGAACATTGAAGAGGAGATTAAAAAAGGGAACTTCAGAGAAGACCTGTATTACAGGCTGAATGTAATACCATTTCATATACCGCCTCTCAGAGAGAGGAGAGAAGATATAAATTTGTTCATAGATTACTATCTGAAATGGTTTGCCAGCAAAACAACAAAGGGGCAAAAAGAGATATCAAAAGAGGCGATTGCACTGTTTGAAAGATATAATTGGCCCGGTAATGTAAGGGAATTAAAAAATCTTATAGAAAGGCTTGTTATAATGACACCTGCCAATATTATCATGCAAAAAGACATCCCTTCTTATATAGGTGAAGTAGAAACAACCACTGATGTTTACTTAAAAGAGATTTTATCAGATACACTTAAAGATTCAAGGAGAGGCTTTGAAAGAGATTTAATACTTAAAAAACTTGAGGAGTTTGGAGGAAATATAAGCA
>JACRPW010000011.1:41445-47417 GCA_016223005.1 Deltaproteobacteria bacterium
AATTGATATTATCCCAGATTATGCACGAATTATTTAGGATTATGCACTTGACATTAGACAATCAACTTTAGACAAAAATCCGATGGACAAACTTTTGACTGCCATAAAATCCATTTTAAATATAAACCTTGGTATCAAGAAATATGATAAACTTCTTGTTTTTACTGATTTAATTCGTAATGATGAAAAAATATCAGACACAGAGAGAGAAAAAAGGGGAGGGCTTGTCAACATAGCACAAATGGTTGCTGATGTCGGCAGACAACTGTGTGATGTGGATTTTGGTATATTCCCATCTTTAGGACAGCATGGTGTCGAACCTCCTGAAGATATATGGTTTGCTGCGTTTGGAAGGGGCATCATTCAGAAACTTAAAAAAGAAGGTTTTTTGGAAAGGCTCTTAAATAAGGATAGAGAAGAAACTTATCTAAAAGAAGTTGAAAGACTAATAAAAACAGACAGGTCTTCTGCCGTGAGCGCTGTAATTGCCCTGTCAAATTTTTCTACCAGTCATACAAAATTCAGAGACCTCCTTTGTAATTTATGCGGAACAAGATATGCGAGTATGCCTCTCTTTGATGAGGATATGCTTTACGGTCCTATGGATGTGGATTGGCATAAACTTGCACAAAGAACAGAAAAGGTTGCTGATATATTGAACAGCGGTCATGAGGTTTTTATAACATCTCAAAACGGTACAGATATAAATATGAAAATAACTGGCAGAAAGGCTAAGGCAGATACAGGTATATTAACTACTCATGGTTCATTTGGCAACCTGCCTGCGGGTGAGGCATTCCTTGCACCTCTGGAAGGAACCACAAACGGCAGATTAGTTCTTGAATGGGCACCGACATTTAAATTAAAAAACCCTGTAACAGTAGAAGTAGAAAATGGCATAGTAAAAAATGTAATAGGAAGCGATGCTTATGCAGACATCCTTTTTAAAAAACTTGAAGAAAATAATGATTTCAAAAATATAGCGGAACTTGGTATAGGCACAAATGATAAGGCAAAAAAACCTGACAATATCCTTGAATCAGAAAAGATCCTAGGCACAATCCACATAGCATTAGGGGACAACAGTTCATTTGGCGGCAATGTTAGAACACCATTTCATCAGGACTTTGTATTTTTTAAGCCAACGGTTATTGTTAAGAACGACAAAGAAGAAGTAATCATTTTGGATAACGGAAGGCTTCTGGTGAGTTGAGAGGCAGCATATTTTTGTTATGTTGAATACCCGAACTGTGCAGTGACTATTAACCATCCTCATGTTTGACATTTCTAATCTTAAAAAGCTAAAGGGTAGAGAAATATCTACTATCGTGTCAGAGTGGGGGACTATCGGATCGGGCTAACTATTGAAAACAATACAGTAGCCTTTGTTCGCTGTCTGAACAGGAAAGAGATTTACAGATACTTTCCATAACGGCTCGTTAGCCTATTTTTGTTCCCATTCTTTTTATGATTTACGTGACTCATTGTGTTTCAATTTTTTCAAGGTACTGAATATATTCGGGAGGAAATTCATTTGTACGAGCATTCTTCAAAATCAAATTCATGTAATATTTTGTCGGTTTCTGATGACCCGATTTTTCTTTTGTTTTTACTACTTTGTAGGTTTTGACATTAGTGATGTTTTTATCCTTATACTTCACAGTTATTGGAATTTCCCCATAATAATCAGGACACCCTTCTTTTTTCCTTATAGTTTCAATGTCGTATTCCTTATTTATTTCGAATAGCAGTCCATAAACTTTACTATCCGAAGGTTCCATTAGATTTGCCGCCCCACCATTTCTTCCAGTCGAGTAGTAGTTAAAAGATAGTTGATAGCCATTGAGGCAGGCAGTGCCAAGCAATTTCCATTCAGGAAAAGATCTATTTTTTTCTTTACACCAGTCCTTAAGATCTTTTTCGTCCATATTAGAACCATAAGCAAAATAGTACATTGGGATACCTCCTTTTTAATATTACTGGGCTAACGCAAAAGCTCACTGGTGCTTTAGCGCACCAGCGATAAAGCATCCAGTGTAGCGCCATTGTTAGACTTTTTATTTATATATTTGCTTTTGAGTGGATATTTTTCAGGATGTTCCAGATTATCGATTTCTAAATCAACATCTAAATCCGGCCAATAGAGGTGAAAGCCATGAAGTAATTCTACTTTTTGGATTGATTTTAAGGTTTGGTCCCTAAAATAGGGGTAGTCATCGAAAGTCAAAAAATATTCCTTCCCTTTTACAAATAGCCATATCCCAAACGAGGAAATATTTTCAACTGATACTGAAATATTTTTTCCATTCTTTAATGATTTCATTTTTGTGCTCCTCAACAAGTTTTTGTATTTCATTCAACTTTTTCGAACTAAGTTTATGATATGTTGCAAGCGAAATTATTGGTTCAATCCAGAATTTTGCTTCACCATCTCCGCAAATAATATGAACATGCATGCGGTCTTCTTCATTTGAAAGAAAATAGAACCTGTAACCTTTAATTCTCAAAATTGTTGGACTCATATGTCTTGAATTTAAAACAATTTATTCCTTTTTGCAATCATCATCTGCTCCCATCTCATATTTCTTGTTTTCGCCTTGCTCTCAAAGACGTCTGCCCCTGGTTCATTTTATCCCCCATCTAATGTATGAAAGTACCTATGACAATTCTCCCTGAGCGGAGCGAAGGGAGAACGCCTTAGATCAGCGGTGTTTAGCCGCGCATGCTTTTGGCGCGGGTAAACATCCGCTGGATCTGTTTGTTATGCATGCCCTTCCATTTTACCACGCTTATGCAGGCGTTTTGCTGTTCACGGCGACATGTTACAGCAAGTGCGGCAACTCTGCCACAGGAACAACCACCCGAATCGACCGGGGTGTGCCAGGTTCCCGCTCAATCAGGCCCTCCCTCTCTAGCACTACGATCATTTGATGAACCGAGGGAGCAGTTACCTCGAAGTGATACTGCATATTTCGTTCCGCAGGAGGACGACCATTAATTTTCGTGTAATTATAGATGAAAGCCAGATATTGTCCCTGTTTTTTCGTAAACTTCATTTAACAACAAGCCTTTCGCTATATCTTCTCATCTCCGATTCAAGGTGGCTGCGCCTCCGGCTTGCCCTTGATGGTTTTAGTGTTTTTTAATTATGCATAACGCGGGGCTGAGCCATGACCCGTAGGGTCATTGGTTTCGTGCCCCTGGTTCTCCCGTAGCGAAGCGGAGGGATGGGGCACCGGCTCAGCGATTGTTAGGCATTTTCGTGGTTTTTACGAAACTCAGAATCAAAGAGTCGCATTAAAACGACGTCGTGGTAATTCCCTTCCAGAAACAGCTGCTCTTTCAAAACCCCTTCCTCTTTGAACCCAAATCTTTGATATAACCTGATAGCCTTTTCATTGAATGAAGCCACTTCCAAACATATCTTCCGAAGATTAAGTAACTCAAATGCATAGTTGAAGAGGATTTCCATGGCGTCCGGCCCCATCCCTTTCCCTTGAAATTCTTTATCACCGATAGTGATCCCGAAGTAAGCCACTCTAGCTATCCAGTCGATTCGGTTCAAATGTATGAACCCTATTAATGCGTTATCTTTGAGCGATACGATGGCAAATATGACTCGTGTGCGGCTTTGGTCGTCAAGGGCCGACTCATACCACTTATCTTCCATTTTTTCGGTCACCGGAAAACGATAACCAAGTGCATTTTCTCTCGTATCTGGATCGTTTCGCCATATAATGGATTTTTCCATGTCTGACTTTTTTATTGGGCGTTCTCCCTGAGCGGAGCGAAGGGAGAACGACCAAGCTCACCTGCCGCAATGGAGCGTAGCGGAATAGCAGTCAGGTGGAGCGTCGTGTTAGGCGCTGAATACTCTCCAGGCGATGCTTGCCAGCAAACCGACAACGCAGCACCAGGCAAACAGATCTCCGATTTTGGCATAGACGGTGTGTACACCTGCCGAGGCAGGCACCTGCGCCACCAGCACGTTGTCATGTGTCGTGAAGTCGTCCATGGTCGCGAGCCGCCGGCCATAGGGATCAACCGCGCCGGACCCGCCCCAACGCGTAATGCGGAACATGGTCACCCCGTTTTCGACCGCGCGAAATTCCGCCATGAGTTGATGCAGATGCGTAATGGCCTTCCAGTCGCTCGCGGGCACCAGCATGATATCAGCGTTGGAACCGCCTACTTGCCGGATAATCTGCGGAAAGTCGAGATCAAAGCAGATTGGCGAAGCAATACGCCCGTAGGGTGTAGCGGTGACCGGAATTGGTCCCTCGCCACGGACATTAGTGCTCGCCTCGAAGCCGGGGACGGCGGTGATCTTGGTGTAGGAGTAAGCGATTTCACCCGCAGGGCTCAACAGCACCGCTTTATTTGTCACCGGCCGAGGCGCCCCGGGTTCCAGCACCCCCATCCCCATCAAAAGAAAAATACCGTTGTCACGCGCAAAAAGCTGCGCACGCTCAAGAAAAGCTGCCTCATCTTCTTTCAGCACCATCAGGTTGCCCTCGGGCCAAACGACGATCTTGGCGCCGGCCAGCACTTCGCGCCGAGTGCGTTCGAAGAACGATTCATGCAAGCGGTCAAATTTCTCGCGAACTTGTTTGCGTTCCGTTGCCGTGAAATCCGGTGCGACCACCCGCATGAACTCGCGCGGTTCGATGATTCCCTGTGGCCAACCGATTCCTGCAATTCTCACCGTTGATACCTCGGGTGCGAATGCCAGTCGTACCCCGCCCGCCAACATCACCAGCCCCCATACTGCGGCATATAGCAAAACGCCACTCTGGATCGTGCCCCAGTCGAACTGCCGATCCCACGCCCAATTTACGACCGCAGCAAACCAGGTGACTAGAAACCCAATACCCCAGATACCGGTGACCGATGCCAACTGCATTAGCGGTAGATTGCCGTGCTGCGTATAACCCAACGCGCCCCAGGTGCCATAGGGGTTCAGGCGTGCGGCCAAGAACTCCAACGCTATCCATGCAGTAGGAAACACGAGTGTTGACAAAAAACCAGGTAGATATGGTGACAAGAGGCGGTCCGCCAAGAACGGCAGCGACATCGTGGCGGCCATTGCCGCTACCACGCCGAAAAATGCCGCGCCCGGCAACGGAATCATATCGCGATTGCCCACCGACAAGGCAACAAGTAGCGAGAGCCAGACCCATAGAACACCGCCGATCGGCTGCGCTCCACGCGTGAAATGCAGAAGGAAGACAGGTGCCAGCCAGGCCGCCAGCGGCACAATCCACTTGCCGAAGCCAAAGACCTGTAGCACACCGCCGAGCAGGAGCCAAGCATACGATGATATGGTAGCCATTCGTGTTATCCCTTCAGTCCGCGTCCGGGACGTATTTATTCGGTTCGCCCTGAGCGGAGCGAAGGGAGAACCAGTTATTAGGTAAACGGTTTACTGACTAATAGCACATAGTTAAATATATTGTCAATAAAAAATTGGCTTGACTTACTCTATGAATTTTATTACCCTTTTTCAGGGACTAATATGCAAAATTGAATGTTAGTCCCAACGTGTTAGTCGCCTATGCAATTAATTCCAGCCGATATTTGGGAACCATTTTCAGCCGTTCTTAATAAACGGGCGGTCCCAGTCTCTTGTCACGCCGATTACAGGAAGTGGCTGCGGTATTATCTTGATTTCCGCAGCAAATATCCGCTTCCTGATTCCAAATCAGAGCATGTGCGTCTGTTCATCCAAAAGTTGCGGGAAAAGAAACAAACCCCGGAACAGCAGAAACAGGCTGCACATGCATTGTCTCTCTATTTTGAGATGCTGCGGAAAATAGATAATAAAACCCCTTCCGCTCAAATCAATACTGAAAAGGCAGTAAAGGCAACATCCCCCTCCACCCCCTTTATTAAGGGGGAATCTCCCACGAGGGATGAGGCGGCAGCGCTATCAGCATCACAATCCCCCGATAGCAGCGATATCGGGCAAGCTT
>JACRPW010000012.1 GCA_016223005.1 Deltaproteobacteria bacterium
ATAAACTATATTGCCCAGACATATCAGGAAATGCCATCTGGTATTTATCTGTTTAGTTATTCTGGGAATGATACGGTTCCTATTGGTAATATCTCTATACCGATTAGCCTATTTGACCCTGTTTCAAAGGTTCAGAATCTGCCGCCTGATATTGCTATGGAATATATCCTGCCTCTTGGGGCATTACTATCAGATAGACAATTTGACCTCTTGCCAGAGGTATATTCCACAGGCAGAGTCGTCAAATCCATTGCCAGAAATGCAGGGGTATCTTTTTTAGCAATAGGCATTATAATGGGGCTGCACCTTGGATTATCCTATAAAGAGGTGTCAGATATAAAGGCAAGGGTATTATCAATACGGGGGCAAGCTACACCTGATATAGGCTCTGCAATCAACTATATGTCCAGTTTAACAAGTATGCCTATAAAGGAAAAGATTGACCTGTCAGGTGCGGAAGAGTTTCTTGTGAACTTGTCAAATCTGGTGCCGCCTGAGATAGAACTGGAAAACTTTAAAATCATACCAACAGGCGGAAAGTGGGAAATCCAAATGGAAGGGACATCTGCGATTGGCAATAATGCCTATACTGTGATTGGCATGTTTGTTGCACAAATTAAATCTATAGAGAATATGAATGTAACAGAATCATCCATGTCTGTATCTGAAAAGACAATAAAGTTTACTATAAAGGCAAACCATGTATAAAGAACTCAAAGGCTATATTATCTTTTATGCGTTTACAATTATTATCTTTTCTGCTATAATATTTGCAAATATCTACACCCATAGACAAAAGATTACCCTTAAGGTAGTGGCAGCAGAACTGAATAGGGTAAGCACAAAGATTGAGTGGATAAAGGCAAGGATGCAGGAAACAAAAGGCAAACAGGGGATAGAAAGAACATCTCCCGCCCCGACAAATCACCTAAAAAAGACAATGGAAATAGTAGATGAGATAAGGGTTAGAACAGGCGGAAATGTGGTGGTTAATGGTTCCCTGCTTGCAGATGACATTCCTTTGACGATAACTGTCAAAACACCTGACTTCAAGCATTTTATTAACTCTTTAAAGTACCTACAGACAATAGAGGAGACAAATAACCTTATTGTAATGAATATAGAGGGAACAAAAGAAGGTGTCTATACTATCAAAGGGAAGATATCCAAATGAGTTATCTGAAGAAATCTATACTATATTTGGTAATACCGCCTATACTTGTCATTAGTTTTTCTATCTGGATTGGCGCGACAATTAAAACAGACGGGCTCACCCCTGACGAGGCAAGTATAAAGAAAATGGAGGAAAAACCTGTAATTACTGAAACAAAAAAGGTTTCTTCTGAATTAAAACCTATCCGTGATATATTTTCTATCAAGAAACAAATGGAACTGCCGCCCATCTCAGAAATCCTCCCTCAGCCTGCAAAAGAGAAACAGGGGGATAAAAAAGAGATTGAAGATACAAAGCAAAAGATAGAGAAAATCCCCCATAACCTTATGCTGATACTAATCATGGAAGACAAAAAAATCGCTATGATTGATGGAAAAACCCTAAAGGAAGGGGATGCCCTTGCCGATAACAGCATTATAAGGGCAATAGAGACAGATAAGGTCTTACTGATAAATGGAGGCAGTGAAGAATGGTTATTTATAAGATAAAAGACGCGAGAAACGCGAGAAAGGCGAGAAACGCGGAAAATACAAAAAAGGCATTGAACCCCTTTTTGTTCTTCTCACTTCTTTTCATCTTTCTTGCATTTCTCGCCTTTCCCGCCTCTTTCAACACAGCATGGTCTCAAACTGGAACAAATAATGAAACCCCTTCATCTGATAGTGAAAAGACACCTGCTTTAAAAACAACTTCAAATGGAATTGATTCAAAGGTCTATTCCTTGTCAGTAAAACGGGCATCCCTTGGAGACACCCTTTACATCGTTGCGAGCGAGGCAAATCTCAATCTGGTATTTGACTCGGGTGTAAATATAGATGTATTCATTACCGTAACATTTAAAAATCTGCCCTTAAAAGATGCTGTAGAGTCCATATTATATCCATTTGGCTATTTCTACCATATTGAAAAGAACATCCTCTTTGTCAAAGCAGTTACCACAAGACAGGCAGGTTATTATTGAGGCAAAGATTGTAGAGGTTACCCTTTCAGACGGGTTAAAATACGGGATAGATTGGAGTAATATCATTAGAGGTAAAACCACTATTTCCCAGAGCGGGTTTAACAGTATTGTATCCGCTTCTGGACCATTGGCAAGCATAAACTTTGCATCCAGTGACTTTAATGTTGTCTTGAGGGCGCTTGAAGAGCAGGGCAATGTAAAGGTTCTCTCCAACCCAACACTCAATATTGTTAATGGGCAGACAGGTCTTTTAAGCGCTGGAAGAAGCACTTCCTTTATATCAAAGGTGGAACGGACACTCACGCAAAGCACACCGCCAATAGAAACCGTCTCTGTTGAAACAAGCGGTGTCCTTTCAGGAATCATAATCGGTGTTACACCGTATATTGAAAAGGATGGTGAAATCGTCTTAATGGTAACGCCCATAATATCTGAACTCGTTACCCTGACAGACAAGACCGTTGCCACCACAACGCTGTCTCTGCCAACAGTTGACTTAAGGGAGATGACATCCATTGTAAGGGTAAGGGATGGAGAGATGATAGCAATCGGCGGACTCATCAAGGAAAAAAACTCTGTTACAGAAAAGAGTATCCCTATACTTGGCAAGATACCTATAATCAATCTCCTATTTAGGAATAAAGAAGAAATCAATGAGAGGACAGAGCTTGTGCTGTTTTTAAAGACTGTAATAAGAAAAAAGGCAGGGCAGTAAAATGAAGTGTGTCCGATTTATATTCATGATATGCATCTGGCTATACCTAGTCTATCCCGGTAGTGCCTTAAGTTTCTGCTTTGATGAGGCTGCAAGAACATACAATATTAATCCTCTGCTGCTTCAGGCTATTGCAACTGTAGAGAGCAATAACCATCCTTACGCTATAAATGTCAATAAAAATGGAAGGTCTGTTAAAACCGTATATCCTACATCTAAAAAATCTGCAATAGAACAAATAAAGAACCTTGACAGACTTGGGTATAACTATGACATTGGAATAGGGCAGATCAATGTAAAGAACATAAAGGGTTATGGTATGGACCCAAAAGAACTCTTTGAGCCATGTAAAAACCTTCATGCATCAGCCATGCTTCTAAAAGGACTTATTGATAGATATGGTTATACATGGGATGCAATCTGGCGGTATAACGGCAGCAGGGATTATGCATTAAAGGTCTATGAAAAGATTAAAGTTATGAAAAAAAATCCCGATATATCTAAGTAAATAGGTATCGCTTAAAAAATCCACCCCTCATCCTTCGGGAATTGGTAGCCGCAACCTTTAGGTTGCGATGAGAGTCAATAAAATCAATGGGTTGAACGCAGGCTAAAGCCCCTGATAAAAGCATTCAGGGGCAGGCTCTGCGACTACAATATAAGGAGGAAAAAAACTATGAAGGCAGCAAGATTACATGACAAAAGGGGGTTTACGCTGATTGAACTTGCAATTGTCCTTGTGATTATTGGTCTTATAATCGGGGCAGTTGTAAAAGGAGGCGACCTGATAGACAGCGCCAAGATGAAAAGGGTAAAGGTGGATGTTGATACATGGATGGCAGCAGCATATACATATTTTGACAAATACAATGCCTTGCCCGGTGATGACACAAAGGCAAGTGCAAGATGGTCAGGGGCTGCTAATGGCAATGGTGACGGATATTTTAATGATGGTAATAATGACAGACCATGGGACCACCTGCGTAGGGCAGGGCTTGTGGATGGCGAGGCAACGGCAGGAGAATCTGCATCAGCAAGACCAAAGACAGTCTATGGCGGTCAATATGGACCATATTTTGTTGTTGTTAGCTGGTGGCCCCCGCAATCCAATGCCTTCAGGGTATGGCTGCCTGCTCAGAAGGCACAGGAATACGATGAAAAATATGATAATGGCACAGCAAATACAGGAAACATAAGGAGATGGGATGGAAGAACTAACTGGACAGACTCACCTGAGAATGGTGGTTTCTGGTTAGATATTAGGATGAAATAGTAAACTAAATCCAAGGAAGACGAGTTCGTAAAAAGTCGTCATACCCGTGAATCTTGTCCCCGCATGTTTTAAGCGGGGAGCGGGTATCTAGAGCATAAGCAACTACTTGAAAAAACTGGATTCCCGTTTTCACGGGAATGACAAAAAGGAGGTATTCAAAAATGGAAAGAGTATTTAGCAAAAAAGGTTTTACCCTGATTGAGTTGTCCATAGTCCTTGTGATTATAGGACTCCTTATCGGCGCGGTAATCAAAGGAGGCTCGCTTATAGCAGACGCAAAGATGAAGAGGTTAAAAAATGATGTGGACGGCTGGATAGCAGCAGTTCATTCATATTCAGGGAAATACAATGCCATACCAGGTGATGACCCACAGGCATCTACACGCTTTGCCGGGGCAGCAAACGGCAATGGAGATGGGCTTATTACAGAAACTACAACAGCATGGGACCACCTAAGGGGGGCAGGGATAATTGCCGGGCAAAGGGGTGTGGGACAGAGTTTTTATCCAAAGACCTCTTACGGCGGGTATGCTTACTATGTCTACCGTATTAGAACAGGATGGTCAGGTAATGTTGTAGAGATATCTATATCCGGTGATGTGGCACAGGACTTTGATACAAGATATGATGACGGGGTCGCTAACACAGGAGATATCCAACGGTCGGATGGAAACGCTGCATGGGGAACAACAATGATATTTATGGATGTCAGGATATGACCAAAAACTTTAAGGGCATAGGGTAAAAACTCTATGCCCTTTGCTCTCTGCCATTTATAGTGAAGGCAATAAATAACTTGACATTTCTTTCTGTCATTCCCGCAATCTTTAAGCGGGAATCCAGAGTCTTTATGTTTTAGCCAATCTTCTAAAGATTATGTGTATCCTCTCTCAGCCATATTTTAGATTATCAAAAAAAGGGTTCACTCTGATTGAACTTGCCATTGTTCTGGTAATAATGGGGATACTGGTTGGGATAGGGGTATCAATGATGGGTCCCCTTATTAAAAGGGCTAAACTTACAGAAACAAGGGAAACAGTCAAAACTGTTAAGGAAGCGGTTATCGGCTATACCGTTTCACAAAAAAAACTCCCTGCCTCATTAAATATTTTGGGTGTAAAAACACAAGATTCTTATGGTAAGGATATCTTTTTCCTCCCCTCTCCTAATCTCACTACCAATGACCTCTGCACAACTAACCCCCAGTTTTTAACACTAAACGATAAAGGCAGTCCTAAAAATAGAGTTGTAACTGTTATTTTAAGCAGCGGTGAAAATACAAACAGTGATACCGGGACAAACCCCTTTTCCATTTTAGAGACAGGCGCTGCTACTTCTACAGGCAGTATATATGATGATATAGTTGAATATATAGAGATAGATTCTCTGCGGGAAAAGGCATGTCATGGAATTAATATAACTACAGACAATCTGCCCTCTGGAACAGAGGAGGTTCCATATGCACAAATAAGTTTGGGAGCAACAGACGGGACACTCCCTTATACATGGGGTATTATATCTGGCAGTCTGCCGCCCGGTGTAGCATTATCTACCAACCTGATTTCAGGCACACCAACACAGGCAGGAACTTATAATTTTACAATTGGTTTAATGGATGCCGAAGCGAGAGAATCAAGAAGGAGTTTAACCATAGTTGTAAACCCAAATCCACCAAGGATAGTTACAGAATTCCTTGCTTACGGTAAGGTTCAGGAGGCATATCCATCAACAACACTTGGGGCAACAGGCGGAAAACCTCCATATTCATGGACAAAGACATCAGGAAACCTGCCCTCTGGTTTAGGTTTAAATGCAACAGGGACAATAACAGGCACGCCAACACAGGCAGGGACATATTCATTTACCATAAGGGTTACAGACAGCGGCTTACCTGCAAGGACTGTTGATAAGACCCTTTCAATAACAATAAATCCTGCAGGCAGCGGAGGCAGTGGAACGGGAACAGGGACAGGGAGCAGTGATGGCGAAAAGGACAGCAGTGTGAAACTTGCCATTCTTAATCAGGATTATGAAACAAGTGATTATAAAATCAATGATGGTGAATGCAAATCATGGCTACCAGGTGACACCATATCTTTATCTGCAGGTGATAAGGTAAATCTTTACTGGCAGGGCGGTGGGGCATATAAAGGGCAATGTAAATCTTTTCTATGCACAAAATCCTATGGTGATTTAAAGAAAGAGGATACCAATAGCAACAATATAATAAAACTCATCTATTCTTCCCAGTGCAAATTCGGGGATTACTGACACCTGTATTTTCTGTTGCCTTTAAGATACCTTGGATTATAGAGGATGGAGAAGGTGGACAACCCTTTATATAGACATCAACTGGTATGATACTGCCTATGCCTCCAAGAGAGGCATAAGACTTCCCAAAGACCCCTCCATCATAGGCACAGTCGCCTGCTGCTATAACGAGTTTTGGTGGTGGGGTTGCATTGTATGTCCTTTTGAGCGCTGTTTCCATGTTTATAGAGACAGGCCCTGTAATAAGGAGAATATCTGCAAACCGTGGTGATGCAGTAAAATGTATCCCGAACCTTTCACAGTTGTAAATTGGATTATTTACAGCATGAATTTCCAACTCACAGCCATTGCATGAGCCTGCATCAATTTGTCGTATGGTAAGGCTCCTGCGGAAACGTTTCAGAATGGCATCTTCTAATTTTGCCCCCACAACCTCTATCTCGCTTTCAATTTCCCGAGGGAGAGGCTCTGTAACAATGCCTGTGCGGAATATTTGATGTAGAATTCTTAACATAACTAACCCCTAGTCCCTACCTTTATAGATCATTCCCTGAATATGACTGATTAAAACTCTTATTGCAGAGCGGAAAATCTGGAACAATATTCCCGTGTATTGCCTCTTCTAATGCAATCCAATTGACACTGGACGGGTCTCTCACCATACACCTGTTTATTTCACCCTTTGCTCCTGACTGAACCCAGTAAACGATTTCGCCGCGCCAGCCTTCAACAACAGCAAAACCTGCCTTATCAGGTAATGGCTGATTAAACCCTGATGCAGCCTCGCCAGCAGGCATTGTCTTTAATATTTCGCGTATAATCCGAATTGAATCCCGTATCTCTTCTATCCTCACCCATGCACGGGCATGGACATCGCCTGAATTGAGCACTCTTATCTTTGGAATAATGCGGTCATACGGTGGGAAAGGACTTTGTATTCTTGAGTCTTGATTTTGTCCGCTCGCCCTTGCCACAAAACCGACAACACATAACTCTTTTGCCTTTTCAGGGGTAAGGATGCCTGTGCCTCTCAATCTGTCCTCAAGTGACGGGTTTTCATCATATATGGTAACAAGTTTTTCAAATTCTTTTTCAAATGATTCAAGTTCATTTAATATTATATCCCTGCCTTCAGGAGTTAAATCAACATTTACTCCGCCGGGTATTACCTTGTCCATCATAAATCTGTGTCCAAAGAGTTTATAATTAGTGCGGAGTATATGTTCTTTCAGTCTTGAGAATTGATACAGGATAAATGCAAATGCAGCATCATTTGCAATTGCACCGAGGTCACCAAGATGGTTTGTTATCCGCTCCCTTTCAAGCATGAGTGCACGGAGCCACAATGCCCTTTCCGGCGGATTAGTTTTTGAGATTGCCTCAACTGCTCTACAGTATGCAATTGAATGTGCAGCAGTTGAATCACCCGATACCCTGCCGGCAAGTTTTGCTCCATCCATCCATGACATTGTCTCAAATCTCTTTTCTATCCCCTTATGCACATATCCAAGTTTTTCCTCAAGATTTATTATGTCCTCCCCAACTGCCTGAAACCTGAAATGCCCCGGCTCAATAATACCTGCATGGACAGGACCGACAGGTATTTCATATACCCCTTCACCATCTGCCTTAATAAACTGATATTCACCTTTTATCCGTTTCAGAGGTTGTTTCACATCAAACGACTTTCTCAGAGGATAAACATCCTTCTGCCAGTCTTCATGTTTTATCCATGGCCGTAAATCAGGATGTCCAGTTGGTTCAATACCCATAAGGCTTTTTATCTGTCGTTCAAACCTATATGCAGGAACAAACTTTTTTGTGATGCTTGGGAATGTAGGGTCATTTTCAGGAAGGTCTGCCTTTATAATCAGGTATTCTGAAGCCTTTGCATAACAGGCAAACACACCAAATCCTCTTCTAAATAATATTTCATCTGATGCCCATTCCGCTACAAGTCTTGCACCTGAATTCTTCATTGCCTTTGCTGCTTCAGCAAACCTTTCCACAGGCACATGATATAAAGGCACATCCAAAGGATATTGATTATCATCCTTTCTTGCATCTGCCCCAAACAATGATGTAATTGCATTTTTCAATTCGCTCATTTCAAAATCTCCACTGCCTTATGAAACCACTGAGAAAGAAAGTCAGGCATATAAAGACCTATAATAAGAACCAGTGCAATGTGAAGCAGTACTGGTATATGTGCTGCATTGAGCGGCTTTTGATTCGGTGGCACCATGCCTGCAACCATCGGCTGAACCCTCCTGAAGATTGCTGCAAATGCAACACCGAGCCCTATTAAAAGAAGAGGTGTCATAAGGGGTGCGTCCTTCATGGTTGCTGTTAATATCAGGAATTCACTCATAAAGACCCCAAAAGGTGGCATGCCGACTATGGCAATTGCCCCAAGTATAAGCCCCCAGCCGACAAGGGGGTTTCCCCTTATAAGCCCTTTTATCTTGTCCATCTCCTGAGTAGAGTGCATCTGCGATGCATGTCCTGCTGTAAAGAATATTGAAGACTTTGTAAGGCTGTGTGCAAGCATGTGCAGTAAGCCGCCGAATGTTGCGATTGGTCCGCCCAGGCCAAATGCAAATGTTGCTATACCCATATGCTCTATTGATGAATATGCAAACATCCTTTTTATATCCTTCTGCCTTAAAATGGAAAATGCTGCAATCAGAATGGAAATCATACCAAAACCCATCATTATATAACCTGCTTTATGTGTACCTGTGGCGCCATCCACCAAAACCTTGCATCTGACAAGGGCATACAATGCAACATTTAAAAGAAGCCCTGAAAGAACTGCTGATATTGGTGTTGGACCTTCGCTGTGTGCATCAGGCAGCCAATTGTGAAGCGGGACAAGTCCGACCTTTGTGCCGTAGCCGACCATCAGAAATACAAAGGACAGAGAGAGGACGGTCGGCTCAAGTTTGTCGCTTACCTGGTTTAAATTTGTCCAGAGGAGTGCCTCGCCGCCTTCGCCCAAAACCTTTTCTGCGGCAAAATATAATAGCACTGTCCCGAATAGCGCCAAAGCAATGCCGACGCCACAGAGTATAAAATACTTCCATGCTGCCTCAATAGCAGCAGGTGTTTGATAAAGAGAGACCAGCAGCACAGTTGATAAGGTGGCAAGTTCCATTGATATCCATAGGACACCGACATTGTTTGTAAGAAGCGCTAGAAGCATGGCAAATATAAAGAGTTGGAACATGGCGTGATAAAATCTCATGCCCCAGTGTCCGACACGGCCGTGCTCCCTTTCATGCCTCATATATCTTCTGCTGAACATGGCGGTTGTCATGGACACAAAAGATGTAAGGACAACCAGATAGATATTAAATGCATCAACAAAGAAAAATTTGCCGCCGGTAATTATTGGCCCATACATATAAACCTGTATCGCGAGGACAATGCCTGCTGCAAATGTAGCGGCAGAGCCTAAAATATTTATCTCCGGCGCAATCTTTCTGTCGCCTGCAAAGGCGAGGATGATTGCTGCGAGAAATGGTATGCTGAGCAAGATGAGAAGTATCATAAAATACAGACTTCAGACTATAGACTACAAACTATAGACTTAATGCTTTTGGTCTAAAGTCTGATGTCTAATGTCTGTTTTTTAGTCCCCTTCCTTCAGTTTTGTCATATCTTCCACATCCAGACTGTCAAATGTTGTCCGTATCTGAAAGAAGAATATTCCAAATATAAATGCTGCAATGAGTATGTCCAGACCAACGCCAAGTTCCACTACCAGAGGCATACCGTAAGTGGCGCTTGTTGCCGCAAAGAAAAGCCCGTTTTCCATTGAAAGGAATCCAATAATCTGTGTTACAGCATGTTTTCTTGTAATCATCATAAGAAGTCCGAGCATGACTGTGGCAAGTGCCACTGCGATTGTGGAACGGGTTACAAGCGTTGAGAGTTCCCTTATTGGCGAAGTAAGATGATATGAAAATATAACAAGTGCGATGCCGATTAGCATTGTAGTAGGAACATTTACATCTGTTTCAACCTCTTTATGTATCTGGAGTTTGATAATAAGTATATGCAGGATATACGGGAGGAGTATAACCTTTAAAGCAAGTGTCAGGACAGAAGAGATGTAGAGATGGTGCGTGCCTGACACATAGCCGACAACGGCTGTGCTTATAGAAAGGAAAAGTCCCTGCCATGCAAATATGTGGAGGAGTGCATACATCCTCCTCTGCACAAGAAGACCAAATGATGTAAGCAGTATAAGCGCTGCCATAACGCTGTTTATCTGGGCTGCAATCATTTTAATTTACTCCAGTATAAAGTATGAAAGCATTCCAAGTGTGGCAAACAGGAATGCACTCCCAAGAAATTCAGAAACCCTGAATATCCTCATCTTTGCAAGTCCTGTTTCTATTAGCACAATCCCTGTGCCTACGACTGCAAATTTTATAATCATTAAAAATAATGCAAGAGGTATTGCAGCCATGTTGCCAGAGGGTGCAATGCCCCATGGAAAGAATGCCGCAATCCCTATAGATGTAAATAAAAATAGTTTCATCATACCTGCCCATTCAATTAAAGCAAGGTGTTTGCCTGAATATTCAAGTATCATTGCCTCGTGAATCATTGTAAGTTCAAGGTGCGTTGCAGGATTATCCACAGGGATTCTCCCTGTTTCTGCAAGCGTGATCAAAATGAATGCGAGTAAGGCAAATGCCATCGATGGTCTTAAAATAAACTCTCCGTAGGCAATTACATGCGCTATCTGGGACAGGGATGTTGACTGGCTTATGAGTGATACAGTAAATATTGCCATAAGCATTGCAGGCTCTGCAAGTGATGCTATCATCATCTCTCTGCTTGAGCCCATACCGCCGAAGGCTGTGCCTATATCCATACCTGCAAGCGCTATAAAAAATCTTGCTATTGCGAAAAGTGCAACAAGTGCAATAACATCTGCTGTCTTTGCCAGAGGTAAATCCACAGAAAGTATAGGTATAATTCCTGCTGCCAATACAGATATACCAAATACAAGATACGGGGTGAACCTGAATATCCATGATGCATTTTCAGCAAGCATGATGTCTTTATGGAATAGTTTTAAAATATCCCTGTAAGGCTGAAGTATGCCGGCAGTACCCCTGCTTTGAGTCCAGCATTTAAGCGTCCTTATCCAGCCGACAAATACAGGCGTCCCTATAAGAACAACTAAAACCTGCAATATTTCTATTAGAAATCCTGTCATCTGAAAAACAATAAAAGCACTATAATAGTTATAAATGAATAAACCAGATAAACCTGTATCCTGCCCTGCTGGAGTCTCCCGACCTTTCGCGAGACCCAGAAACTTAAATCACTGATAGGCTGATAAATCCAGTTCCAGAATCTATCCCTTATGCGTAAATGATAGTGCAATCTTTCAGGAAATGCAGGATGTCTCTGAGTCTGTTTAATCCTTACCTGTTCTTTGACATTAAAGAAAAATCCAAAAATCCTCCGTATAGGCATTGAAAAAGATGTGGCATTATACTGCATCCGTGAAGTAACTTTTTCAAAACCACAGTCCCAAAGTGGTGTCCTGTGGATGGAAGTTCGTCTTGCGTGCAATAAAAGATATGTTACAGCAACCACCAGAAGAATAACTCCAAAGACAATAACCCCTGAATAAGAAGCCCTTTCATGCGAAACAGGTGTGAGCCACAACCATCCAAATGCACCTGCTGTTGTTG
>JACRPW010000013.1:0-1295 GCA_016223005.1 Deltaproteobacteria bacterium
TTGCCTTGAATAAATTTTTTCTGCTTGCCTTTTTTCATTGTTATATTTCTCCTTATTGTGGAAACACCTGAATTGCAAAATCAGGGCATCTCAAATCACAGAGTTGACATCCTGTGCATGCGTCCAAATCACTTATTACAGCATACTGTCCTGACATCTTGAGTGCATTTGTAGGACAGAAATCCACACATATACCGCATCCCTTGCATAGTTTTTGTGATATCTCTATCCTCCAGAGTTTTTTTGCCGGTTCTCCCATTTTTCCTCCCAAATCTATGGGACAGATTTAAAATCTATCCCAGTAATATACTATCGTTTTTATTATTAAAAAGCGGATGTCTTTACTAACAGATTTTTAGCGGTTTGTCAAAGTCAAAATTATAAGTCAAAATTACAAATAATCAAACTTGCATAGTAGAAATTTTCTTGTTATGCTTTTTGAACATGAGTAAACCTAAAGAGCCTGTACAGGCTAAACTGATAGCGAGTCTGATAACAGAAAACATCGCGGTATTGAAATCATCTCTTGCTGTCTTATATGGAACATTGGGCAATATGGATTTCATTAGTGAAAAAATTAAATTCAATCATACCCAATACTATGAAAAAGAGATGGGCAAAGACCTATTCAGGAAGATAATCTCTTTCGAAAATCTAATATTGCCTGATGAACTGTCTTCTATCAAGGTATTTACAAACAGTATTGAAGACAGGCATACTGAGAATGGCAGAAGGAAAATAAATATAGACCCCGGTTATATTGTGATGGAAAAGATGATTCTTGCTACCTGCAAGAACTTCTCACACCGCATATATCTTTCAAAAGGTGTATATGCAGACCTGACGCTTATATATAGGGGCAATAACTTTGTGGCACTTGAATGGACATTTCCTGACTATGCTGATACGGATATGAGAAACCTTTTAAAAGGGATAAGACAAAGATACATCTTGCAATTGGAAAAGATAAGGGAACAGGCGCAGAATATTGAGTAAATCTAATATCCAAAATAAAAAATTGAAAACTAAAAATGCAGGCACCCTTTTCATCGTATCTGCACCATCAGGGGCAGGAAAAACAACACTTTGCAGGATGGCTGTTGATTTTTTCCCTGATTTAAGGCATTCTATATCATATACAACAAGACCTCCCAGAGAAAATGAGGTAAATGGTATTGATTACCATTTTATAACCCCTGATGTATTTAACAGGATGCTTGAAAATGGAGAGTTTCTGGAATGGGCAGAGGTGCATGGGCACAGATACGGGACATCTGTAAAAGACATTAATTCTG